>JANWJM010000135.1 GCA_025449475.1 Thermoactinomycetaceae bacterium | reverse complement strand
TAGCTTGTTTGACCGAAGCGACGATTACATCACCAATTCCCGCAGATTTTCGTTTGGAGCCGCCAAGAATCCGAATACACATCACCTCTTTGGCGCCTGAATTATCCGCTACACGAAGACGACTTTGTGGCTGAATCATTTGCCTTTCCTCCCTTCTTTACCTCACTGAGGCTTTCATTTAAATAATCACAGCTTTTTCGACGATCTCAACCAAGCGCCAACGCTTATCCTTGGAAAGGGGACGTGTCTCCATAATGCGAACCCGATCGCCGACCTTGGCTTGATTCTCTTCATCATGGGCTTTAAATCGCTTGGAGTATTTCACCCGTTTCCCATATAAAGGATTCTTCTGATAGGTTTCGACTTCCACGACAATTGTCTTATCCATTTTATCGCTAACCACTTTACCAATCCGAACTTTTCGACGAGCACGCTCACTCATGCTTTTTGGCTCCTTTCATTGCTCAGCTCGCGTTGACGGAGAACGGTTTTACAACGTGCAATGTTTTTGCGAACTTGTCCTAAGCGAGCCGTATTTTCCAATTGACCGGTTGCCAACTGAAAACGGAGATTGAAGAGTTCTTCTTTATACTGAGACAACTTTTTCTCGATCTCGTCGGTGGTTAACTCTATCAGCTCTTTAGCTTTCATTTGATCCACCCGCTTCACGTTTCACAAATTTCGTTTTGATCGGAAGCTTATGTGCAGCTAAACGCAAAGCTTCACGAGCAACTTCTTCAGAGACTCCAGCTAATTCAAACATGACCTTCCCTGGTTTTACAACGGCCACCCATTTCTCTGGAGATCCTTTCCCGCTCCCCATCCGAACCTCAAGGGGCTTCTGAGTGATTGGCTTGTCAGGGAAAATCTTAATCCAGTATTTTCCGCCACGTCTGACATAACGAACCATCGCACGACGGGCTGCCTCAATTTGTCTGTTAGTGATCCAAGATGGCTCCAGAGCTTGCAACCCATATTCACCGAAAACCACTTCCGTACCACCTTTGGCTCGACCTCTCATTCTGCCACGGTGCGGACGACGATACTTGACTTTCTTAGGCATCAACATAGGTTATTCGCCTCCTTCCGAATCTCCTTTATTTTTGGTTGGAAGCACTTCTCCACGATAAATCCAAACCTTTACCCCGATTCGCCCATATGTGGTATGCGCCTCGGCAAGCCCATAATCAATATCTGCACGCAGTGTATGAAGTGGAACAGTTCCTTCGTTGTATCCTTCTGTCCGGGCAATATCTTTCCCATCCAATCGCCCACTCACTTGTGTCCGAATCCCTTTTGCACCTGCTCGGAGTGTGCGTTGAATCGCTTGTTTCATCGCACGACGAAATGAAATTCGACGCTCCAGCTGTTGCGCAATGTTTTCCGCTACCAGTGTTGCATCTAATTCAGGATTTTTCACTTCATTGATATTGATATGAACCTTTTTACCTGTTTGTTTTGCTAATTCGAGACGAATTGCTTCGACTTCCTTACCACCTTTACCAATCACCATGCCGGGTTTTGCTGTGTAGATCGACACATTGACACGGTTCGCTGCACGCTCAATTTCCACCCTTGATAGTGCCGCATCTTTTAAGCGATCTTGTAGGTATTCGCGGATCTTGATATCTTCATGTAGCAAATCTGCATAATCTTTTCCACCAAACCATTTCGAATCCCAATCGCGAATAATGCCTACACGCAATCCGATGGGATGAACCTTTTGACCCAAAAAAATCCCTCCTTAACTATTCTTGATTGTTGACGACGACTGTGATATGACTTGTACGCTTATGAATTCGGCTAGCTGAACCTCTGGCTCTTGGGATATACCGCTTCATGGTAGGACCTTCATCCACATAAGCTTGCTCCACTACTAAGTTGGAAGTGTCCATATTATAATTGTGTTCTGCATTTGCGACCGCTGAACGTAAAACCTTTTCGATGATAGGAGAGGCTGCACGTGGAGTAAATTGTAAGATCGCCAATGCTTCATCCACTGTTTTTCCTCGAATTAGATCAACGACGAGTCGTGCCTTGCGAGGCGCAATTCGTACATTTTTTACCTTTGCCGATGGTGGGTGTGCTAACTTGGTTCCTCGATCAGAAGAAACTTCCACTAAGCCCAATTCTTCCACATCTTTTGAAACCGTTTCATGATCCACATCCAAACCAGCGGCACGCAACTCGCTTACCAAATCCGCCACAGAACCAATTTCGGATTTGCGCTTTTGGATCAAACTTTTGATTTTGCGATGACGCTGAACTTTTGCTCGGCTCATCATGCTCCTCCTTCCTTATTTTCTTTTTGTTTTCCGATCATCTCCAGCATGTCCACGGAATGTGCGGGTAAACACAAACTCTCCTAATTTATGACCGACCATATCCTCGGAAATATACACAGGCACATGCTTTCTGCCATCATAGACAGCAATGGTATGACCGACAAACTCCGGAAAAATCGTTGAACGTCGTGACCATGTTTTAATCACTTTTTTCTTGTTTTGTTTATTGAGTTCATGAATTTTTTTGAGTAGATGATCATCGGCAAATGGTCCTTTTTTTAAGCTTCTTCCCATTCGATAACCTCCCTTCTCGTATACCGACTAGCGGCTATTTTTTACGATGACGAACAATATACTTGTTGGACGGTTTGTTCTTCTTGCGCGTTTTGAATCCAATTGTTGGTTTGCCCCAAGGGGTTACAGGTGATTTCCGTCCGATTGGAGCTTTTCCTTCTCCACCGCCGTGTGGATGATCCGAGGGGTTCATCGCCGAACCACGGACTGCTGGTCGCTTCCCAAGCCAGCGCGAACGACCTGCCTTACCGACTGTAATCAATTCATGATCAAGGTTCCCTACTTGACCGATTGTTGCCCGGCAATCCAACAATACCATGCGCGTTTCACCAGATGTAAGGCGGACAATCGCATATTTCTTCTCTTTCCCTAAGAGTACGGCTGAAGCACCCGCAGCACGAACGAGTTGACCTCCACGACCCGGTTTGAGTTCAATGTTATGAATCATGGTTCCAATCGGTATATTTCGCAGAGGAAGGGCATTCCCTACACGGATATCTGCATCAGGCCCCGACACAATTTCACTGCCTACCTTTAAACCATGGGGAGCCAAGATGTAGCGTTTTTCACCATCTGCATAATGGATCAATGCAATATTTGCGGAGCGGTTGGGATCGTATTCGATGGTAGCAACCTTTCCTGTTACACCATCTTTGTTTCGCTTAAAATCAATCACGCGATATTTTCTCTTATGACCGCCTCCCCGGTGTCTAACAGTCATTCTGCCTTGGTTATTGCGCCCTGCACGTTTGACAAGCTTCGTTGTCAAGGACTTTTCCGGTTTGGTTGCGGTAATGTCTTCAAATGTTGAAACCGTCATATGACGCCGTGAAGGTGTAGTCGGTTTATAACTTTTGATTCCCATCTTTTTTCCCTCCTTTTTCTAATGTTAATTTACGCATCGAATATTTCGATTGGTTTGCTATCTTCGGTCAGGGTTACAATCGCTTTCTTTCTCTCAGCTGTAAAGCCAGAATAACGACCATAGCGTTTCTGCTTGCGTGGAATCTTTAAGGTATTGACCTTCTTCACTTTTACGTCAAAAATCTGTTCAATCGCTTTTTTTACTTCTACCTTATTGGCTCGTATATCAACTTCAAAAGTGTATTTTCCTTCTTCCATCATTTCCGTTGAGTTCTCGGTAATAATGGGTCGACGGATAATATCCCGTGGATCTTTCATTACCCCAGCACCTCCTCAATTTGCTGTAGGGCTCCGCGAGTGAAAACGACCTTATCGTATGAAAGCACATCCAGGACATTAATTCCATCAGCGGGGATCATTTTCACCCCAGGAATATTGCGAGAAGCCAAAACAGCTTTTTCTTCTAAGTCCTTTGTAACGATCAACGCTTTGTGATCCGCCCCGATTTGTTGAAGGATTTGCACCATTTCCTTGGTTTTGGGCTGATCGAGCTTGAGTTCATCCAGTACAATCACTTCCGAATCTTTCACCTTAGATGAAAGAGCAGACTTGATCGCGAGGCGACGCACTTTTTTCGGTAATTTAAAAGCATAACTACGTGGTGTGGGACCAAATACAACACCACCACCTACCCATTGTGGTGCACGAATGCTTCCTTGTCGCGCCATTCCGGTTCCCTTCTGTCTTCTTGGCTTCCTTCCACCGCCACGGACCGCCGAGCGATTTTTCACTGCATGTGTTCCAAGTCGCATGGAAGCTCGTTGCATTTTCACTGCTTCATGCAACACTGCTTCATTGGGTTGAATTCCAAATACTTCTTCTGAGAGTTCAATCTCTCCCACTTCTTTTCCACGAGTATCAACCACTTGAAGTTTTGGCATTTCTATATCCTCCTTTCCAGCTTAGTTTGTTAGACTCTTCACAGCTGAACGAATGATTAGATAACTGTTTTTTGGTCCAGGAACAGAGCCTTTCACTAAGATCAGATTCTTCTCAGCGTCAACTTGAACGATTTCTAGATTCTGTGTGGTGACACGAGTGCCTCCCATACGTCCTGGTAAAGGTCTACCTTTGAACACGCGATTCGGTGCAATGGCTCCCAAAGAACCCGGTCCTCGATGATAATGAGATCCATGACTCATCGGACCACGACGCTGATTATGACGCTTAATGGAACCAGCAAATCCCTTACCTTTTGATGTTCCAGTTACATCGACCAACTCGCCCGCTTTGAAAATATCTGCCTTGACTTCGGTGCCCAATTCATAATCATCCAGGTTAACCCCACGAATCTCCTTGACAAATTTTTGGGGTTTGACACCAGCCGCTTCAGCATGTTTTAACTCCGGTTTATTGTAGCCGCGACCTTTTCTGCGGCGCGCTTTTTTCTCTTCAAACCCGAGTTGGATCGCTTCATAGCCATCGACTTCTTCTTGTTTTTTTTGTAGGACAAAACAAGGACCTGCTTGAATCACGGTCACAGGAACGACACTGCCATCCTCATTGAAAACTTGGGTCATTCCGATCTTTTTCCCAAGGATTCCCTTCATCCTTCACACCTCCTATCATGTCTAAAGTCATTTACAATTTGATCTCAATATCTACACCTGAAGGCAAATCGAGTCTCATCAGAGCATCCACCGTTTGCTGCGTAGGATTCACAATATCAATCAAGCGTTTGTGAACACGCATTTCAAACTGTTCACGAGAATCTTTGTATTTATGCACAGCACGCAAAATTGTATAAACCGAACGTTCAGTAGGCAAAGGTATAGGTCCAGAAACACTTGCGCCCGTTCGTTTCGCTGTTTCAACAATCTTCATTGCTGATTGATCTAAAATCCGATGATCATACGCTTTTAGACGAATACGGATCTTCTGTTTTGTTGCTGCTTGTTTAGCCAATCGTCGTACCTCCCTTTCGCTCATTTTTAAAATGAACTTCTCTGTGAAAATTCCCCGCCACCCAAGGCAAAGGGGCCGGGTGTGTCGGCAACCTTTCACATCATCGCTGTCCAAATTCAACATTGGCTATTATATAGAAAAATCAAACCAGATGCAAGAAGTTTTTCTTTTCTTTTCTACACATTTGTTACCAGTATGTCTATTTTAAAAATATCAAAATTGCATCTTCCTGAGTTACTAAAAGCTTCTTGGATGATCCTCTCTCTGGATCACGTCCTGGATCGATGGGAACTCTGGTAATCCCCTCCGTAAAATAAACCAAGAAGCCTCTTCTTTCGATGGCGGGGAAAACCTTTGTACCACCCACTGCGGCAGAGGATGTACGCCTCTCACTCGAACCCCTTTGTTATACTCGAAAAGCACCTTCTCTTTTCCGTATTCGGAGTTATCAATCACCAGTGAAAAATCCAGTTCTTTTGACTCCAGCCAATCGAGATAGATTTTTCGCGCTTGAATATCCATTTTTTTGATCCATTCTCTCCATGCTGCTTCTGGAAACTGACCTGATCCTTCTCTCTCAAATACCCTCCTGATATTTTCTTCTCTACTTCCTGCCATTGGATAGAATAGACCAAGCGTATGAAAACCTATTTGTCGAAGAATTTGTAGATACCCCTCCATATCATGCATGGGCAATAACTCAACAACAAAACTTCCTTTTTTGGCACGATCATAGATCGCTTGTACACATGCCGTTCTTTTCGTTCGATCATCCCCTTCTGTAGCATCAAAGATAAAATCTAGATCTAACAGCTGATCGCTCGAAAATAGATCGCCATATCTTTTGGCTATCTTTTTCAACCATGTTGATTTTCCATCGCCTTGGATCCCAATAATGCCTAAAAAGATTTTTGTATTTGGATGACTCCTAAACAACCGATCCAAGGTGTTTTC
>JANWJM010000134.1 GCA_025449475.1 Thermoactinomycetaceae bacterium | reverse complement strand
AGCCTGTTCCCTGAATGGCATGTTGGGTGACCATTTCAGGAAAGTATGTAGAGAGTTGAGGATCGGGTTGAAATTCGGGATGCTGGGCTAAAAACTGTTCGATCTGCTCTTGATTTTCTCGTGGTTCCCATGTGCACGTACTGTATAAGAGAATCCCACCTGGCTTCACATGTCTAGCACAAACCTCTAATAGCTGCCGCTGTAAAACGAGCAATGACTCAATATTCTTTTCTTCTTTTCGCCATTTGATTTCTGGCTTTCGTTGAATCACTCCCCATCCAGAACAAGGGGCATCCAGCAAAACGGCATCAAATTGCTGATCGGATTGAAAGTTTCGCATATCGACGGCATGTGTCGCAATGATCCTAATCCCCAGACGCTTGGCATGATCATCAATCAACTTCACTTTGTGAGGGTACAGATCGCATGCCAAGATCTTCCCTTGATTCTTCATCCGTTCTGCCAAATGAGTGGTTTTGCCACCTGGAGCGGCACAAGCATCGAGAATGGTCATGCCAGCCGTCGGATTCAATGCCTCTGCGACCAACATCGAGCTTTCATCCTGAACCGTATAATAGCCCTTTTTATACCATTGATATTCAGCAGGATTCCCTTCTTTCTCTAGAATCCATCCATCACGCGCGATCAATGACGGCTTGGCTTGTTCGGAAAAAGCGTCGATCATATGATGAAGATCCGGTTTTAATCGATTGACACGAACACTCTTTTTCGGCCGTTGATGGCTGGTTTTCATGATTTGAACCGCGGTCTCTTCACCAAATACTTCGATCATTCGTTTGACCATCCACGTGGGAAAGGAATACTGGATCGCGAGATTGGGGAAAGGAAGCTGCTCCTTTTTCCGCAAATAGTTTCGCAGTACACCGTTAACCAATCGAGCCATCCCCGGATGTCCCCATCTCTTCGCCAGTTGCACCGTTTCATAAACAGCCGCTCGATTCGGAATTTTATCGAGAAACATTAATTGATACAGCCCAATCCGAATCACCTGACGAACCCAAGGAAGAAGAGAGTCAACTCCCTTTTTCACCAGTTGATCCGCCACCCAATCCAATGTATTTAACCGTTGAATCACTCCATAAACCAACTCGGTCACCAAACGTCGATCTGGCTCAGTGAACCGTTGCTGCTTCAGAGATTGATGGAGGAGAAGATTGCTATATGCCTGTTTTTGTTCAAACTTCATCAATATTTTCAATGCACTCATTCGAGCCGTCTCTTTTTTCATCCTTCAAACTCCTAATTGTTCGCCTACCCTCATCCTTGCACCACCAAGAAAATCTTGCGTAGACATCCGTTTCTTTCCTGCTAATTGCAGTTCTTTGATTTGAATAATTCCTTTTCCAGTCGCCACAGAAATCCCATCCGGCTCCATGGTGAGAATCGTTCCGGGGGGCTGAGCAGAGTCGGTCGAAAGAGCCTCAACCCACCAAATCTTGAGTCTCTGTTGCTTCCAAGTCGTGGAAGCGACCGGCCAAGGATGGAGACCTCGCACATGATCGTAAATTTGCTTTGCTGATTGGCTCCAATCAATCCATTCATCTTCAGGGCGAATATTGTACGCATACGTTGCTTGGCGATGGTCCTGCGGAGTCGGTTTGATTTTACCTTTTACCAATACAGGTAACAAATCTTTGATCATCTCAGCCCCTAATGCACTCAAGCGATCATGGAGGCTGCCCACATGATCATCTTCCCTAATCGGAATCTTTTGCTGTACCAACATATCCCCAGCATCCAATTCTTTGGCCATATACATAATCGTGATTCCGGTTTCCTTTTCCCCATTGATCAATGCCCAGTGAATAGGAGCTCCACCGCGATATTTCGGTAATAGCGATGCGTGAACATTGATACAACCAAACTTCGGCTTCTGTAAAACCGATTCAGGTAAGAGTTGCCCATACGCAGCCGTCACCACAAGATCGGGCTCCCATTCAAATACTTGCTGAATCGCTTGTTCATCTCGTAACCGTTCCGGCTGAAATACAGGAATCCCCCATTGCATTGCTGCTTCTTTTACGGGTGGTGGAGTGGGGACTCTCTTTCTTCCTGTGGGTCGATCGGGTTGAGTGACCACTCCCACTACATGATACTTCTCATCAACCAGTACTCGTAAAATGGGAACCGCAAAATCAGGGGTTCCCATAAACACGATTCTTGGATTCATGTTTGATCCACCTCTTCGGGACGAAACGTTCTCTCCGCAACATCAATAAATAAAATACCATTCAAGTGGTCAATCTCGTGTTGAAACGCCCGTGCCAAATACCCTTCTGCCTCCATTTCAATGGGATTCCCATATCGATCTTGACCGACAACTTTTATCTTTTGCGCTCTGCGAACCTCACCGAGCAGATTGGGAATACTCAAGCATCCTTCCGGTGGAGAGAGTTGTTCACCCGATTTTTCAACAATTTCCGGGTTCACCATTTCGATAAGTCCTTCGCCAATATCGATAACCAACACCCGTTTTAAAATACCCACTTGCGGAGCGGCAAGTCCCACTCCCGGTGCATCGTACATGGTTTCGGCCATATCATCAAGCAACTTATGGAGGCGTGCATGAAATTTAGTAACCGTTTTTGCCTTTTTTTTAAGTATGGGATCAGGATATTGAACAATTTTTCGGATAGACATACTTTCACCAACTTTCAACTACTCATTCATGACACAAATGTTCCCTCTCTATTCACACTGATCCGTAACTCATCATCCATGGACAAAGCAGAGATGGTACGAAACTGTTCTTTTAGAATCTTCTCAGTCTCTTCATTCTCATTATATTTGATAATCATCTGCAGTCGATAACGATTTTTGATCCTTGGAATAATGGCGGGAACGGGACCCAATAACTGACAATTATTTGGTAGTTTCGCTTTCAACTGAGTCGCAATCTTCTGTCCCAACTGAAAAAGTTGATCACGACGCGGATGCGTAAATAGTAGTTGGAAAAGCCCACAAAAAGGGGGATAAATATGCTTCTTTCGCAGAAGGGATTCATGCCGGTAGAACGAAGCAATTTTATGTTGAGCTGCCAATTGGATACTGTAATGATCACCATGATAGGTTTGGATCACCACATTTCCCGGTTGATCATGACGCCCCGCTCTACCGCTTACCTGCGTCAGCAACTGGAAAGTGCGTTCAGCGGCACGAAAATCAGGCAGATGAAGCACAGTATCCGCCGCGATCACGCCGACTAACGTTACTTTTGGAAAATCCAATCCTTTGGCAACCATTTGTGTCCCTAACAAAACATGAGCCTTTCCTTCAGCAAATAAAGATAACAGTCGTTGATGCGCCCCTTTTCGCCTCGTCGTATCGACGTCCATTCGAATAACCCGCAAATCCGGGAAATGCCGATGCAGTTCTTCTTCTACCCGCTGGGTTCCCATGCCAAAATGACGGATATGCTTGCTCCCGCAAGACGGGCAATTATGAGGAAGAGGCTCACCATAGCCACAATAATGACAACGCATCATTTGATTGGTTTGATGATATGTAAGAGAAATGTCACAAGATGGACATTGTAGCGCTTCTCC
The DNA here is from genome assembly GCA_025449475.1 of Thermoactinomycetaceae bacterium. Lineage (GTDB taxonomy): Bacteria > Bacillota > Bacilli > Thermoactinomycetales > Thermoactinomycetaceae > JANWJM01. The sequence continues at coordinate 11,226 of JANWJM010000134.1, read as the reverse complement.
GCATTCCCGACACATTACAAAAGTAGAAAAACCTCGTCGATTGAGAAAAAGGATTGCTTGTTCTCCCCGCTCGACACATTGCAGAAGCTGCTCCGAAAGTTTTTGACTAAAGATGGATCGATTGCCCTTCTGCATTTCTTCCCGCATATCGACAACATGAATCGATGGATAGGGCAATTGATTGACACGCTCTCTCAGTGGAATCCAGCGGTAATATCCTGTACGTGCCAAATAGTAACTCTCGACAGCCGGTGTTGCTGAACCCAAAATCAACACAGCCTGATGTTTTTGTGCACGCCATTTTGCAATGGTTCGTGCATGGTACTTGGGATTTTCTTCTTGTTTATAGGAAGATTCATGTTCTTCATCAATAATAATTAAACCAATCTTACGAAGCGGCGCAAAAATCGCCGATCTCGCTCCGATAACAACTGGGCTTTCACCATTCCGAATGCGTTGCCATTCATCAAACCGCTCTCCGCTGGATAATCCACTATGTAATACAGCTACCTTGGAACCCAATCGTTCTTTAAAGCGACGCACCATTTGAGGGGTCAGGGAAATCTCAGGCACTAACACGATCGCTTCTTTTCCTTTTTGTAAGATTTGATCAATTGCTTGAAGATAGATCTCTGTTTTTCCACTGCCTGTCACACCATGGAGCAACAGTGATTCGTACCGTTCATCACGCATCGGTTCTAAAATAACCTCAAATGCCTTCCGCTGTTCATCGGTCAACGGAAGAGGTTTGGTGGGAGAAAACGACTGCCCACGATAAGGATCGCGATATTCAATACGGTCTTCCCATTTCAACCATTTTTGATCCACACAGGCTTTGACAGTGGTACGAGTGGTTCCGAGTTTCTTCAGTAGTTCAAAGAGAGGAACTGCAGAACCCCGCTGCATAAAAAACTCAATGATTTTTTTCTGTTGTTTCTTTCGCGGTGAGAGCTTCTGTAGCGCTTGCGCTAATGTTTGGCGATCCGCTGGAACCACCCATCGAACTTTTTGTTGCGTCCTGCGATCACTTACTTGTTCTTTCACAAGGATGTGTTTTTCAGCAAGAAGTTTTTTGATGGTAGCCTCTGTGATCCCGGAATAACTAAGTGCAGTCTCCCATAAACATGCCTGCTTTTGTTGGAGCAAGTCAAAAAAATCGCCATATTGTAAACGCAGATTCCTTCGTTCTTCCTCTGTCACCTCAGGATGCAAGTAAATCCATTTTTGATAGGTTCCCTTTAGAACATTGGGAAGCATCGCATGAAATGCAGTAATAGGGTAACAAAGATATTCCTCTGACATGCGTAATCCGATTTCGACCAATTCCTCCGTCAATGGCGGAATGAGATCCATGACTTGGGAGATTTCTTTAAGATGAGTGACTGTGGACGTTTCTTTGATTCCAATCACATATCCCAATATCAGGCGAGAACCAAATGGAACCTTGACACGACTGCCGATGGAGACCTCCCCCTGATATTTGGATGGAATACGATAATCGAACGGTCGATCGACCGGTTTGGCTGGAATATCTATAACGACTTCAGCAATCATTCATACGCTCCCCTATCAGCGAAATGATTTGAGCAGCAATACTCTTTTTATCCATCTTTGGGAGACGACAGACTTCTCCTTCAGCATCATAAATCACCACTTGATTCTGGTCACTCCCAAATCCGATCCCAGGTATGGATACTTGATTGGCGACGATGAGATCCATTCCCTTTTTCGCTAACTTTTCCCGCGCATAGTTTTCCACATTTTCTGTTTCAGCAGCAAATCCCACAAAAAATTGATCGCGCCGTTTTTGTTTTCCAATCTCCATTGCAATATCCGGATTTTTTTCTAACTCTACGGTTAATGTTTCCTGATCCTTCTTGATTTTTTGATCAAATACATTCCGCGGACGATAATCTGCCACCGCAGCCGTCTTAACAATGATATCCATCTCGGACAAACAGCCCATGACCGCTTCTCTCATTTCAATCGCTCGCTTCACTTCGATTCGCTTAACGCGGGCAGGCGGACGAATGGCGACAGGCCCACTAATTAATGTAACATCCGCACCCGCTTTTTCAGCCGCTTCCGCAATCGCATAACCCATTTTCCCGGATGAATGATTAGAAAAATAGCGAACCGGATCGATCGGTTCGATCGTAGGACCGGCGGTGACAAGGATTTTTTTTCCGGTCAAACATGCTTTCTTTTGAAAATACCACTCAATCCATTCGAGAATAACTTCGGGCTCAGCCATCCGACCTCGTCCCACATAACCACAAGCCAGCTGTCCTTCTCCCGGTTCGATCAAATGATAGCCAAGCGATTGGAGGCGATTGATATTTTCTTGAATAATCACATTCTGATACATATGAACATTCATAGCGGGGGCAAAGCAAACAGGTGCTTCAGTCGCCAAAACCGTTGTTGTTAACATATCATCAGCCAGTCCATGAGCAATCTTGCTAATGATATTGGCAGTCGCAGGTGCAATAACAAATAGATCGGCATGGTCAGCCAGATCAATATGCGAAACCACTTTGGGATTTCTTTCTTCAAATGTATCTGTGAAGACATGATTTCGCGACAATGTTTGAAAAGTTAAAGGAGTTATAAACTGAGTTGCCGATTGGGTCATGATCACCCGAACCTCTGCCCCACGCTGAACCAGCTGACTCACGAGTGAAGCAGCTTTAAATGCAGCGATTCCTCCCGTTATTCCAATGACAATTCTTTTGCCTTGCATGGATCGAACTCCTTTTATGCTGAAAAAAATAACAACCATGGATGGTTGTTATGAAACTGAAACCACAAAATCAGCTTTTTTGTTTCGCATTTTCAGATTTCAGAACGTCTCCTGCAATTTCTTCCAACGCTACACCCACATACTTGCTTGAATAGGTTTTAAGTGGCGATTTCTCCCCGCTTAGTAACATCCTTGCTCTTTTCGCAGCCATTACAACCAATGAATATTTACTATCTGTTTTTTTCATTAGTTGATCAATAGATGGATAGAGCATCAACATCCCTCCGATCTACTGGTTCACGAGAATGATACGGTCTGCACGCAAATGTTCTGCCACAATAATGGATTGAATGCGTTCGCAGGCTTGTTCAACCTCATCATTAATAACCACATAATCATACCGATCGAGGAATTCATATTCTTTGGCTGCAGCCTGCAAACGTTGATTCAACACCTTTTGGCTTTCAGTCCCACGATGTTCAATCCGCTTGCGCAGTTCATCGGTAGTTGGGGGTAATAAAAAAATAAAGACTGCGTTTGGGTACGCTTTTTTTACTTGTAATGCCCCTTGTACATCGATTTCCAAGATAACGTCATGACCATCTTTCAATGTTCGTTCGACAAACTCCCGAGGTGTTCCATAATAGTTTCCCACATATTGAGCCCATTCAATCAATTGCCCTTCACGAATCATTTGTTTAAATTCTTGTACGGTTTTAAAAAAATAGTTTACGCGATCTTTCTCGCCTTTGCGAGGTGCTCTAGTAGTTACAGAAACCGAGTAGACCAATTGCGGCATCTTTTTTCGCAAATGTTTGCATACCGTTCCTTTTCCAACGCCGGATGGTCCAGAAATCACAATTAATAGACCCGAATTTTGATACTGGGCTTTCATAAGCAAATCCTTCCTATTCGGTTGACTCGACTGATTGTTCTCGATTGGCTAATCGATGTGCAACCGTTTCAGGCTGGACTGCAGATAAAATAACATGATCGCTATCTGTAATAATTACAGCCCGCGTCCTTCGCCCATATGTAGCATCAATCAAAACTCCTCGCTCACGAGCTTCTTGAATGATTCGCTTAATCGGTGCAGAGTCAGGACTTACAATTGATACAATTCGATTGGCAGAGACAATGTTGCCAAAACCGATATTAATTAATTTTATACTCAACAGAGAGTACCCCCTCGCTGAAATTTCTTCCTCCACAGCTATTTTATCCGCTTTTTTCGGAAGAAGCAATCATAAATACAAATCGCTCTAGCATTTACTCAATATTTTGTACTTGTTCTTTCATTTTTTCTAATTCACTCTTGCTCTGAACCACCCACGAACTAATCATTTGATCGTTGGCTTTCGAGCCGATGGTATTGATCTCCCGATTCATTTCTTGCAAAAGAAAATCAAGACGCCGACCGACAGGATCTGTGGAACCAAGCGCATCTTCAAACTGTTTGATATGACTAGAGAGGCGGACACACTCTTCCGTGATATCAACCCGATCGGCGAAAATCGCCACTTCCATCAACAACCGATCTTGATCCAACTTCTCACCAGCAAATAACTCAGCGAGTCTCTCTTCCAATCGCTTCCGATACGATGCGGAGACTTGTGGGGCTCTCGAATGGATGTTGCTCAAAATTTCTTTTAATTTTTGGCATCGTTTCATCAAATCATCGGCGATTATTTCTCCTTCTTGCTGTCTCATCTGTACCAATTGTTGACATGCTTCTTGGATGGATTGGAGCAGGTGCGGAGTCAGTTGATCCAAGTCCTGCTCGGATTCATCGAAGCTCCACAGCTCATCGCGCGCCAATAGATCTCCCATCCTTAATTCGCTATGAATCCCATAATCCTGTTCCAACTTTTTCTGAATCTGCAAATAATGCTCCAACAACTTCCAATTGAATTGAAGTTGCTGCTCATGATCAGAATCCCCTTCCAGCGATACAAAGAGATCGACCCTTCCTCGACGCAGCCACTTTTTCACCTGCTTTCGGATCGAATCCTCCAAAGCAAGCCAACCTGCTGGAAGTTTCATGATCACTTCCAGAAACCGATGATTGACTGAACGAATTTCCGTAATCAGCGTTTTTCCATCTATTTGAACTTCGCTTCGACCATATCCGGTCATACTCATGATCATTTGCTTTTCTTCCATTCTTTTATTTTGGACTCTTTCGTTAAAAAATGCAAGTTTCTTATTGAGAGGTTTACAAGAAAATATAGGAATTCTCATTCTATTCATGTTAAAATAATGCTTATTCAAAAATAAGAACCTCATTAAAGGAAGTATAGACAATGACCAATAAGTTAGTGAAAGGAACTTTGATCCTAAGTATTGCGACACTTTTTACAAAAATTATTGGAAGTCTTTTTTGGGCTCCTTTTCAAAACATCGCAGGTGATGAAACAGTGGGGCTCTATCGCATCTCTTTCCCTTTTTATTCGATATTACTGATGATTGCATCAGCGGGAATCCCGATTACGGTTTCCAAATTTGTGGCCGAGCGATTATCGCAAAACGATCATAACGGAGCGAGAAGGGTGCTCAAAGCCGCCGCATTATTGCTCACAATAAGCGGCATTGTCGCCTTTTCGATTCTCTTTTTCGGAGCTACATTTATTTCAGAAGTGCTGTTGGAGAATCCACCCACCAAATTATCGTTACAAGTCCTCGCATGTGCCATTTTGATCGTTCCCCTAATGGCGGTGATCCGAGGATATTTCCAAGGTCATCAACAGATGATGCCCACAGGGATCTCCCAAGTAGTGGAGCAAGTGATTCGGGTGGGAACCGTGATCGGTCTCACGTATTGGATGGTTTCAGTGGGCACGTTTACACAGGCTGAAGTCGCGGCTGGAGCTACCTCTGGCGCATTGACCGGCGCGATTGGCGGGCTACTGGTTGTACTCTGGTATGACTACAGACATCGAAAAACGACCCCTTTGGGGCGTCCATCCAAAACTGAATCGATCCTACCATTATCCAAAAAGATTTTAACCTATGCGATTCCGATTTCATTGGCATCACTGGTGTTGCCACTGATTGGTTTAATCGACTCATTTACAGTGCCACGCATTTTGATGTCCATGGGCAACACCGAGAGCATGACCAATACTCTTTTTGGAATCTATAGCCGTGGAGAGCCCTTTGTCAATGTGATTTCAACGTTCTCCTCTTCTCTTACTTTAGCATTGATTCCTGCGATCTCGGCGCATGTCGCCAAACAAGAGATGCGGGCTGTTGAACACAAAATCAAACAAGCTTGGTTAATGACCTTTGTGATTGGTCTCCCTGCTAGTGTAGGGTTAGCCATCTTGGCACAACCGCTCAACATTATGATGTACAAAGATGACCTCGGCACAATCACGCTTGCCGTACTGGCTTTTTCGGCCATTTTTAGTACCTTAGCTGTGACCAGTTCCGGGATTCTCCAAGGCTTAGGATATAACAAACTTCCAGTACGGCATTTATCCATTGGCGCCGTAGTCAAGATGATTGGAAACTTTCTCTTTATCCCTTTCTTCGGCATTGCCGGTTCGGCACTCGCTATGGTCGTCGCTTATATGGTCGTCTGTAGTTTGAATATGTGGATGGTCAAACGTAAATCCAACGTAAGAATTGGAATTCTTCGGTTGTTTGCAAAGCCTGTTTTCTGCACACTCATCATGGCATTCAGCTTAGTGCTTGTTTTGTATGTGGTCAATCAAACGTTGCCCGATGATGCTACCCGCTGGACATATACGATCATCAGTCTGGTACTCTGCCTCTTTGCAGCGGTTATCTATGGAATCACCCTGCTGCTCACCAATACCATTGGCGAGCAAGAGATTCGCCTACTACCGATGGGGACAAAACTGATTCAACTCTTGACTCGCTTCAAATTGATCAAACAAGAGTCCCTATCATCTGGACAATAGGTGGTATTCAAAACATGAGGCTTCTACTTAAGGTGGTAGAAGCCTCATTCCTTGATGAGGAGTGGACAGAGCATCGTTTACTTTTTCAACAGCGCCTCAAGCTGCTCCTGTTCTTTCTCAAATCCCGGTTTCCCTAATAAAGCAAACATGTTCTTCTTATATGCTTCAACACCTGGCTGATTGAATGGATTGACCCCCAAAAGATAGCCGCTGATTGCACACGCTTTTTCAAAGAAATAGACCAATTGACCAAAGAAATAGGGGGAGAGGCGAGGAATGTGAAGGATCAAATTGGGAACGCCACCTTCAGTATGAGCAAGCATTGTGCCCTCAAATGCCTTTTTGTTTACAAAATCAAGCGTTTTCCCCGCAAGATAGTTTAATCCATCCAGATCCCGCTCATCTTCATCAATTTCAATGGGGCGATGAGATTCTCCTACAAAAAGAGTGGTTTCAAAAAGAGTGCGTTGTCCTTCCTGAATATACTGACCCATGGAATGGAGATCTGTTGTAAAATTCACCGATGCTGGAAAGATCCCTTTGCCATCCTTCCCTTCGCTTTCTCCGTACAGTTGCTTCCACCATTCCGCAAACATCTGTAATGACGGTAAATAGTTGACCAAGAGTTCAATATTTTTACCCTTCCGATAGAGCGCCTGCCGAACTGCTGCATATTGATAACTGGGGTTTTCTGATAGATACGGGTTACGATAAGCTTCCGCAGCAGCAGCAGCCCCTTCCATGACTTGGTCAATCGAAATCCCGGCAACTGCAATTGGTAATAGTCCTACAGCAGTCAAAACCGAATATCTTCCACCGACATCATCCGGAATCACAAACGTTTCGTAACCTTCCTCCTCAGCCAGTTGTCTTAATGCCCCTTTCGCGCGATCGGTGGTTGCAAAGATTCTCTTTTTGGCTTCCCCTTTGCCATACCGCTTTTCCATATACTCACGAAAGATTCGGAAAGCGATGGCAGGCTCTGTCGTTGTACCCGATTTGGAGATCACATTGATGCTGATCTCTTTCCCCTCCAACAAATCGATTAAGTCCGAAACATAGCTAGAACTCAATTGATGACCCACAAAGTAAATTTCGGGTTTGTTTCGTTTCTCTTTTGGCAATTGATTATAGAAAGAATGGGAACACATCTCGATCGCAGCGCGTGCACCTAGATAAGAACCACCAATCCCAATAACCAACAAAACATCAGAATGTTCCTGGATTTGAGCCGCTACTTCCTTGATGCGTTCAAATTCCGTTCGATCATATGAGGTGGGCAGATCCAACCATCCTAAAAAGTCTGCCCCCGGTCCACTGCGTTGATGCAATTGCTTGTGAGCGAGTTGGATCGCTGCTTCCAGTTGGCTTAGCTCATGATCGTGAACAAATGAACGTGCTTGAGAATAGTCAAATGTAAGATTCATCTTTTTCCCTCCAGAGTCAATACTTCAAAGAGTATAAAGCAGAATGGATACAAAATCAATTTTGAATAAAAGAATATTTCGAAGGAGAGGGAAAAGACCTCCTTCAAAGGAGTGATGGGATGAAACATTATCGATGCTACATATGGATCGTTTTTCTGTTCCTCCTCGGTTGTAGCTCCGCTTCGATCGAAGGAAAGATTCATGTCAAAGTAAATGCGGATGGCTCGGGTCAATATCAATTATCATTATTGACGCATCCAGCAATCATTGAATACTTTCAAGAGTATAAAAAGGTGCTCAGCCACCATCAATTTCGTATCAAAGAAATTACAATAGACCAACAAGTGGGCTGGATCGCAACAAAGGATGTAGAACAATTACTGAAGGAACCTTTGCCACTATCGATTCCCACCTCCTCATCACAACCATCAGAGATGGATAAAACGGTTCGGATTAACGAAGGTTTTTACTGGAAGGAAGTGATAGTCGATTATCCACTCGATCTGACCTTTTTGACACAAGAGGTTCCAGTCCTCTCCTTCATTGCGGATCGGATCCATTTGGCATTAACGGTTTCGCTGCCCATTCCTTTTCAAGAGCAGAACGCCCACCATCTATCCGATGATCAAAAGACGGCCACTTGGCAATTGAAGGTGGGAGAGATCAATCCCATTTATGCCAAAGTAAAAATCCCCAATCCCATCGGATGGATCATCACCCTGATCGGAATACTGCTTCTCCTGATTCTCGTTATCATCGGCATCACGCGCAGAATCAAACCCCCCAATTAATATCCATTCCATTCGGTAGAACAACCAAAAAAGAAACAGCCGTTTCACAGGTCGACTGTTTCCTCACCATTTTAATTCGCTTGACGGTATTGATTCTGCATCTCTTCTTTTTTCTTTCTTACATCTTCCTGAAGTTGATCCCGAATGCGTTTCAATAAGTTACTTTTATTTACATAGACATCGTGATAGTGGTTCTGAATCGTTTGGGAACGGGCATGGATCATTTGTTGTAATTTGAAGAGTTCTTGATCACTTAATTTATTTAGCTGATTTAAATAACGGGCAGAATCATTCAATCGGCTTGACTCCCTGTTTGACTTGATTTTCAGATCCTGGTAATGGCGATGGATCAGCGAAAACTTATCTTGCCATTCGTATTGTATCATGACCCACGTCCGATTCCCCCATTGGTTCCAAGCAATCCATTTTTGCATTGATTCACGCTCCAATTCCCGCCGCAGTTGATCAGGCGTATCCACACGGACATACTCTCCCTTTCCTGCAACCGCAATCTCCTTTAACGCTTTTTGCTCCTCATCTTTCACATCAAAACCAATGATATTCACCACTGCTTGAATATGAGACTGATTTAATCTTTGCGCTGCTTGAATGGGGTCGCCGTCACATGTCTCTTTCCCATCACTGACAACATAGATCACATTTTTGACATCCGGATTCGTTTGCTGTCCGAAGTCTTTGGCGGAATCCTCGATCGCTTTAGCCAACGGAGTCCATCCACTGGGTTGAAAACGATTTAAAGCGGCTTGAAACTGCGAAGCATTGTAAGGTCCCAATGGATAAACCGTTTCGATGGAACCACATGAGACTGCTTTATCGCGATTGCTTCCTGACCCTTTATGACCATACACTTTTAATGAGACACGAACCCCCTGTGGAAGCTTAGAAACAAACTTTTGAATCGCCTCTTTCGCAAGGTCGATCTTTACTTTACCATCCAACTTTCCACGCATACTTCCACTTGCATCGAGTAATACAACGACATTTGCCGTCGGTTGTGATGCTTTGGGATCAACGGTAGAAGGCACGTCTTGGGGTTGTCCCTTCTGAAGATTGGTATAAAAAGTGGGATCGACTTTTTCAATCTCTTCGATATGTGAGGCGTAATCCTCTGCCAAGTACCGTTTCAGTTGACTGAATGTTTCTTCTGCTGAAAGATTATCCGGGAATTGACTCAAGATTTGTTGAAACGTAAATGGATGATAGTTGTTTCCCCCATGCGTCCCAGGTCCTTCCTTAATCATTTCTTCGACGCTCATATTTGTTGGTTTCTTGGGTTGCACTTGCTCTTCCATCCAAGGGAGGGAACAAGCAGAAAGTAGAACGATCAAACCCATTAACAAAATAATGACTCTTTTCATGATGATGCTCCTAATAGAAATGAATTTTTATTCAATATGTTAATGATCTGCCTATCGAGACGCAATAGAAAAGCATGAACCCAGTGTTTTCTATCTCATTCCAATTATATAAAAATTCGGCAAATACATTGAATACATAATGAAATTATGTTTCAATTTAATTGTATCCTGTGATATCTCTTAGGAAAGGATTGAATAAATGTCGAAAATATGCCTCATTACAGGTGCAGCCAAAGGAATTGGAAAAGCAACCTTCCTGCAGTTTTTGCAGCAAGGTTATACGTGTATTGGGATTGACCAAGACGAGCAAGCGGTGGATCATCTCTTGGCAAAATTATCGGATCCACAACGAAAACAGGTTTTTTTTGAGGTAGCAGATCTTACCCAAGATATTGATTCTCACAAATGGTCAGCGCCAATTACATCTCTTCTCCATACCAACCCCCTACAGCTGACATTGGTGAATAACATCGGCGGGTCTGTGCAATCGCGAAAACCATTTGAAGAGAGTACGTGGAAGGACTTTGCCGATACACTCGAGTTTAATCTCAAGCCCTTGCATACCATGACTCGTTTCATTCTTCCTTTTATGAAAAAGAACCAATTTGGACGCATTGTCAACGTCTCATCGATTTCCGCACGCATCGCCATGGAAAATGTCGGAGCAGAGTATCCAGCAGCAAAATCTGCGATCATCGCCATCTCTCGACATTTAGCGGCACAAGTCATCAAAGACGGAGTCCTGGTGAATACCATCTGCCCAGGTGTGATCGGTCCCGAACGCATGTTGAATCGCTGGGCAAATCGCGATCCAAAAATCAACGAAGCGGTCTTGCAAACAATCCCCATCGGACGATTGGGAACACCTGAAGAGGTTGCGGAGGCGATCTACTTTTTGGGTTCCGTGAAGAATACCTATATCACAGGTGCAATATTGGATGTAAATGGCGGAATGTATTT
>JANWJM010000133.1 GCA_025449475.1 Thermoactinomycetaceae bacterium | reverse complement strand
TGTTGATTGAATTAGGAATGGAAGAAATGCCTGCACGGTTTATTCAGGAAGGGCAACAACAGTTTGGAGAAAAAATTGCGCAGTGGCTAGAAGATCATTTGATTCCATTTGAATCCTATCAAACCTTTTCCACTCCGCGCCGCTTAGCCGTCCGCGTGAAAGGGGTCGAAGAACGACAAGAGGATCGTATCGAGGAGGTTCGAGGTCCTGCTTTGCATATTGCTCAAACTTCTGATGGTGAATGGACCCAAGCGGCAATCGGATTTGCTCGTAAACAACAAGTGGATGTCGAGGAGTTACGGGTGAAAGAGTATAACGGTACTCCATACATATTTGCTTCCAAATATGATCAAGGTGAGAAGACCATCGATTTGCTGCAAAAAGATTTGCATAAAGCCTTTCACCAACTCTCGTTTCCCATTTCTATGAGATGGGGAGAGAACATTCGCTTTATACGTCCCGTTCGCTGGATGGTTTGCCTTTATGGAGAGGATGTGATTCCAGTCGAATGGGCAGGTGTAAGAGCCGACCGAATCAGTCGAGGTCATCGTTTTTTGGGAGCGGATATTTCGATTCTATCCCCAGCTACCTATACAGAGCAGTTAAAAGATCAATTTGTTTGGTTGGATGTGGAAGAGAGAAAAGCATCGATTCAGCATCAACTGAGTGAGTTAGAAAGGAAATATGATTGGGTGATTCCGATCGATGAATCGTTATTGGATGAAGTGACTCATCTCGTTGAGTATCCGACCGTACTTGTGGGACAGTTCAATCCGGACTTTTTAACGTTACCAAAGTTAGTCCTAATTACCACGATGAGAGAACATCAACGATATTTCCCGGTTGAAGATGATCAAGGCACCTTGCTCCCTTATTTTGTGGCGGTTCGCAATGGGAATGACCAACATCTCGATAAAGTGATCCGAGGCAATGAAAAGGTGTTGGAAGCACGATTGGCCGACGCGCGCTTTTTCTTCGAAGAGGATTTGAAACTTAACATTGATCAAGCAATTGAACAGTTGGATCGCATTATCTTCCAGCAGGAATTAGGAACCATCGGTCATCGTGTATTACGTATTCGAACATTGGCTGAACAAATTGCTCATGAAATGGATATCGACCACGAATGGTTGCCATTCATCGATCGTGCGGCTCAGATTTGCAAGTTTGATCTCGTAACACAAATGGTCAATGAATTTTCAAATCTTGAAGGCTTTATGGGGTATGAATATGCCAAAGCAGCTGGTGAGGATCATCGAGTTGCCCTAGCCATCAGGGAATACCATCGGCCTCGCTTTGCTGGCGATGACATTCCGCATGGTCTGATCGGAAACGTGTTATCGTTAGCTGATAAAGTCGATATGATTGCTGCTTGTTTTGGAATCGGTCTTATCCCATCCGGATCGCAAGATCCGTACAGCTTACGTCGAAAAGCATTGGGCGTATTGCAAATATTGCTTAAGCATCCTCAAATCGCCTTAAATAAATTGTTGGATCGAGCTACTCGTCAACTTGAATCGGCTCAATTGTTACAACGTCCGAAGGAACAAGTTTTGCAAGAATTAAATCGATTCTTTATCAGGCGTTTCCAAACCGTATTGAATGAGGCTATGATTCGTTATGATGTGGTCGAGGCGGTATTGGCAGATGAGATCGTATATCCCCAATTCACGCTCGACAAAGCCAAAGTGTTAATGAATCAGTTGGAAAAGGATGATTTTAAAAATCAGGTAGAAGGTTATACGCGAGTTGCCAATTTGGTACAAGCCCATCCAATCACTGAACCGTTTGACGATCAGCGATTAAGTCACCCCGCGGAATTCTCTATGTATGAAGCATATCGAAAAGCAAAGGACTTATTTGATTTGGCACTTCAGAAGAAACGTCCCGATGAAATGTATCAAGCTTTACAATCCATGGTTCCTACGATTCATAATTTCTTTGATCAGGTTATGGTAATGGTTGAAGATCATCAGGTGCGTCAGAATCGTTTGGCGCTTTTACAACTCATCCATCGCTTGACGGAACAATACGCTGATTTTCGCAAGATCGTATTCTCATGATGAAAAAACCGCTTGATAACAGGCGGTTTTTTTGTAAGTAGAGAGGATCATGTTTGTCATCTATTTTTTATTCAAAAACATTGATCTGATCGAAAAGTAGATATATAGTATATAACATATAACTGGTTTATTGTATTAAGTATGTCACAATCAGCAAAATGGACATAGGGGGTGAAGACAGATCGAGCTTTCAAAACGTCAAGAAAAAATTATTGAAATCGTAAAAAAAGATGGGCCGATCACAGGTGAACAGATTGCGGAAAAATTAAATCTTACTCGAGCCACTCTTCGCCCTGATTTATCCATTTTGACAATGGCAGGTTTTTTAGATGCACGACCGCGAGTTGGATATTTCTACTCTGGCAAGACAGCAAATCAGTTATTGAAAGAACATATTTACACACTGCTTGTCAAAGATTATCAATCTCGCCCTGTCGTTGTTCAGGAAAACAGTTCGGTTTATGATGCGATATGTACAATGTTTCTGGAAGATGTCGGGACGTTGATTGTTTCTGATAAACATTCTTATCTTTCAGGAATTATTTCTCGCAAGGACCTGCTCAAAGCAGCAATGGGAAATCAGGATTTGCAGGCTATTCCTGTAAGTGTCGTAATGACACGAATGCCTAATATCGTCACTTGTGAGGCGGACGATCCGCTTTATCAAGCAGCATATATGATGATTCGACATCAGATTGATGCATTGCCTGTTGTTCGTCAAGTGGATCAAGAGAACATGCGCTATGAAATTTTAGGTCGGATTACCAAGACCACGATTACAAAAGCATTTGTAGAATTAGGAGAAAATAATTCGGTATAAAGGGGATTTTCGATGAGTCAGCCAGTTATTTATATTGTATCCGACTCATTAGGAGAAACAGCGGAACTTGTTGTTCGTGCAGCAGAAAGTCAATTTAATGGAGGACAATCCACGATCCGAAGAATTCCATATGTGATGGATGAAAAGACGATTGTGGAAACCGTGGAAGCGGCCAAAGAAGAGAATGCACTCATTGTATTTACTTTGGTTGTCCCGGAATTGCAAGCAGCATTGATCGAAACAGCCAAAGAATTACATGTGGCCTATATCGATCTCATGGGGTCCATGATCGATCAAATGGCACTCTTATTTAAGAAACCGCCCAGAAAAGAACCGGGTCTGATTCATAAACTGGATGCGGAATATTTTCGGAAAGTAGAAGCGATTGAGTTTGCAGTAAAGTATGATGACGGCAGAGATCCTCGTGGACTGTTGCGGGCCGATATTGTCTTAATTGGCGTTTCTCGTACGTCAAAAACTCCGCTATCCATGTATTTAGCGCATAAAGGCTTCAAGGTCGCAAATGTTCCGTTGGTTCCGGAAGTAGAACCACCAAATGAGTTGTTTGTTATCCCATCTGAAAAATGCATCGGTTTAACGATTGACCCCCAACAATTAACCTTTATACGTCGAGAGCGTTTAAAATCATTGGGGCTTGCGTCAGGTGCTAACTATGCAACGATGAAAAGAGTTCTTCAGGAGATTGAGTTTGCTGAAAAAGTGATTAAGAAAGTAGCATGTCCGACTATCGATGTTTCAAATAAAGCAGTAGAAGAAACGGCTAGCATAATTCTCGATATTATAAAGAAGGGGAGAAAATAGTCGATGAAAAAGCAAGTGTTTCATTTTCATGAAGGAAAGAGAGAGATGAAACATTTATTAGGTGGGAAAGGAGCCAATTTAGCGGAGATGACAAATGCCGGATTACCGGTTCCGCCTGGATTTACGATCACGACCGAAGCATGTAACGATTTTTTAGAGAGTGGGAATCAACTTAAGAAAGAATTGCTTGATCAGGTTTGGTCGGCACTGGAGCAGCTAGAACAAGAAACAGGAAAGGGATTTGGCGATGTTGAGAATCCTCTGCTAGTCTCGGTGCGTTCTGGTTCCGTCTTTTCTATGCCCGGTATGATGGATACGATTTTAAACTTGGGTCTTAATCATGAAACCGTTGAAGGATTAGCAAGATTGACCCAGAATCCGCGCTTTGCATACGATTCGTATCGTCGCTTTATCCAGATGTTCGGAGACGTGGTAATGGGTGTGGAGCATTATCAATTTGAAAGAATCATTCAGCGACAGAAGAAGAGAGTCCATGTAACCCATGAGACCGAATTGACAGCCAATGATTGGCAAGAAGTGATCCAACAGTTTCTCGATTTGATCCAAGAGGAGACAGGCTCTGATTTTCCACAGAGCCCTCACGAGCAAATGAAGCACGCCATTCAAGCTGTATTTCTTTCCTGGAACAATGATCGAGCAAAAATTTATCGTCAAATCCATGACATCTCGGATCGATTGGGGACGGCTGTTAATATTCAAATGATGGTTTTTGGAAACATGGGCGAAGATTCAGGAACAGGGGTTGCTTTTTCTCGAAATCCATCGACGGGTGAAAATGAGTTATATGGTGAATTTTTAATCAATGCACAAGGGGAAGATGTTGTCGCCGGTATACGAACTCCTCAGCCTATTCGCATCTTAGAAGAGAAAATGCCGGAGATTTACAGGCAATTCCAGCAGATTAGTAAACAGTTAGAGATGCATTATCAAGATATGCAAGATATTGAGTTTACGATTGAACGTGGAACCCTCTATATTTTACAGACTCGAGCAGGAAAAAGAACGGCACAATCTGCTGTGAAGATTGCGGTTGATATGGTTGAGGAAGGAATTATCGGCAAGGAGGATGCTCTGCTCCGAGTAGACCCTAATCAACTTTCACAAATGTTACATCGCCGTCTAAACCCGAATCAAGAGTTGAAGATAATCGCCAAAGGGCTTCCTGCTTCACCAGGAGCAGCTTCGGGGAAAATTATTTTTGATGCCGATGATGCGGAGAAGTTAGCCGCTGATGGGCAGCGTGTCATTTTGGTTCGCCCGGAAACAACACCTGAAGATATCCATGGAATTATAGCTGCTCAAGGAGTTTTAACCAGTCGTGGCGGGATGACGAGTCATGCAGCAGTAGTCGCTCGTGGGATGGGGAAAGCATGTATCTGTGGTTGTGAACAACTAAAAATCGATTTACGCAAGAAAATCGTAGAGGTTGATTCATTCACATTAAAAGAGGGAGATATGATTTCCATCGATGGGAGTACCGGTCAAGTGATCTTCGGTAAAGTCCCTCTGATAGACCCTGAACTTACTCCTGAGTTTAAAAAGATTTTGTCATGGGCGGATCAAGTGCGTAAATTGCAGGTTCGAGCCAATGCAGATAATCCCGAGGATGCCGCCAAAGCGCGAGAACTTGGCGCAGAAGGAATTGGTCTATGCAGAACGGAGCATATGTTTATGGAGGCAGATCGTGTTCCGATTGTACAACAGATGATCTTAGCCGAAACGGAAGAAGAAAGACAAGAAGCATTATGGAAATTATTGCCGATGCAAAAAAATGATTTTAAAGGAATTTTTCGTGAGATGGATGGATTGCCAGTCACCATTCGTTTATTGGATCCACCTTTGCATGAATTTCTCCCGAATCTCGAGGATCTCGTGGTTGAATTAACAGAGTTACGTATAACGGGTGGGGATTCGGTAGAAATTGCCCAAAAAGAAAATTTGCTAAAAAAAGTACGCTCATTGCATGAATTTAATCCCATGCTCGGTCATCGAGGATGCCGTCTAGGATTGATTTATCCAGAAATTTATCTGATGCAGGTTGAAGCCATTTTTCAAGCTGCCAAGGAATGTATGGCTGAAGGGCGAAAAGTGATTCCAGAGATTATGATCCCTTTGGTTGGGCATGTAAACGAGTTAAAAGAACTGAGAGGATTGATTGACGAAGTCGCATCCCGAGTCGATTTTTCGCATGAATATACAGTTGGAACCATGATTGAGATTCCTCGAGCAGCCATCACAGCGGATCAGATTGCAGAGCAAGCAGACTTCTTCTCCTTTGGAACCAATGACCTTACTCAAACGACATTTGGATTCAGTCGTGATGATGCGGAAGGGAAATTTTTACATCAATACATCGAAAATAAAATCCTGGAAGAAAATCCGTTTATCTCCATTGATCAGGAGGGCGTTGGTTCGTTGATCAAGATGGGAGTTGAAAAAGGAAAACAAGTAAAAAGTAAATTAAAAACTGGAATCTGTGGGGAGCATGGAGGAGAAAAGAAATCGATCGAATTTTGTCATGACGTGGGATTGGATTATGTCAGTTGCTCTCCGTTCCGTGTACCATTGGCGCGTCTTGCATCCGCACAGGCTAGCTTAAAAAAGAAAAACAATTGACCTCTGAGTACCATGAACATCTCTGCTGGAAAATACGTCAAAACGAAGAAAAAGCACGAATAATATAATAGAAGAGGATTTTCACTCGGGAGATCCCGAGTCTTTTTTTGACTATTTCCTCGAGAAGGAGAAGTACTATTTATGTAGAATAGAGGGGAGAGGAGAAAACTTCGCCTTGATAAAAGAAAATATTTCCTTTTATAAACAGCATAATTCATGGAGGATTTTGACGAAAAATGACGAATAAATAATGATGTCCATTTCTTTATTCGAGGGAAGCTTCTTTCACTTGTATGTCAATCATTCATCTTTCCATGATTTTGGTCTTATAATACTTATTTCTGATTTTTTACCATGACAGATCCCAATAAAGGAGAGTGATTGATTTGGAACTTCCAATCAAATCGTTCTCTCTCAATCATTTACAACTTCTCTGATCTTTTAT
>JANWJM010000132.1 GCA_025449475.1 Thermoactinomycetaceae bacterium | reverse complement strand
GACGGGAGAAGGAGTTACCCAGATCTTCCGTAGCCTGGGAGCGGATCAGGTACTGCAAGGGGGACAAACGATGAACCCCAGTGCAGAGGAGATTGCAGAGGCGATTCAGGACTTATATGCAGATCATGTGTTTGTATTGCCCAATAATAAAAATGTGATTTTGACCGCGAAGCAGGCTGCACAGATCGTCGATACTCCAGTCACGGTTTTGGAAACAAAAACGATTCCGCAAGGAATGGCTGCGTTAGTTGCATATGATGCGGAGAAGGAACCTTCCGAAAATCGTTCGAAGATGCAAGAACAGATTGCCAGCATTCGTTCAGGTGAGATCACCTATGCCGTTCGAGATACAGAGATAAATGGTTTGGTCATCAAACAAGGCGATTATATGGGGATGATAGATGGAAACATCTCTTGCAATGGTGATCAATTGTTCGAAGTGGCTGAAACATTGCTTGCGAAAATGATCGATCATGAAACCGAATTGGTCACATTGATCGCTGGTCAAGAAGTATCAAAAGAGCAAACGGAGCAATGGATTGCGAAACTCGAGCAGAAATATCAAGATCATGAATTTGAACTGTATGATGGGGGGCAACCGCTCTATTATTTTCTGATTGGAGTCGAATAAAAAAGGGGTGGAGCTATTGTCAAAAATAAAAGTAATGACGGATAGTACCTCAGATATCCCTAAAGAGCTTGTTCAAGCATTAAATATCGGTGTGGTTCCCTTAAAAGTGCATTTTGGACAGAAAACGTTTACCGATGGGGAAAGTTTGTCCGCTGAGGAATTTTACCAAAAATTGACGACTACAGACATCTTTCCAACTACTTCTCAACCCTCACCTGTACATTTTGAGCAAGCGTATCGTCAGGCAGTGGCAGAAGGATATACCGAGATTCTATCGATTCATTTGTCATCTGCTTTATCGGGGACCTACCAGTCCGCGGTTATTGCTAAAGAGACGGTTCAGAATGAGGAGGAGAAGATCCGGATCGAAGTACTTGATTCGCGGGCTGCCACTTATGCAATTGGCAATATGTTAGTGCGAGCTGCCCGGGCAGCAAAAGATGGCAAATCTTTGGATGAGTGTCTCAAGATTGCCAAAAGGACGCGTGAAAAACAAGTTTTATTCGGTTACCTTGACACGCTTGAATATTTAGAAAAAGGTGGTCGAATTGGCAAAGCGGCAGCACTGGTCGGCTCACTCTTGAACATTAAGCCCATTATATCCTTGGATGATGAGGGAGAAGTTATTGCGGTTGCAAAGGTGCGGGGAAAGAAGAAAGCGGTTCGTCGTGTTTTTGAATTATTAACAGAACGGATTCCTGAAGGTAGGAAAGTATCGGTAGCGATCATTTACGGCGCTTTATCAGATGAGAGGGAAGAATGGTTTGCACGGATCAATGAATTATATCAGGTAGAGGAGAGGCTCTTTAGCTATATTGGTCCGGTCATTGGTTCGCATACGGGACCTCAGACGATTGGGATTCTTGTAACTCCCGAGGATGAAGAATGAACCTGGATCAACTTCCTGTAGAAACATTGGGAATAACGGAAGAAAAAAGAGAAGAGCTGGCTCGACTGGGGATTATTAGTATCGAAGATTTGCTTACTTATTTTCCGTTTCGCTATGATGACTTTCGTTTGTCGGATTTGGCACGTGCGGAAAATGATGAAAGGGTTACCATACAGGGTGTGGTGGTGCGTCAACCCAGTCTGCGGTGGTATGGCAAGAAAAAATCGCGACTCGCCGTTAAAGTTCAAGTGGAAGATCAGGTTATTCAAGTAATTTGGTTTAACCAATTTTATTTAAAAAAGAAGATTCGGTTGGGAGAAACGATTGCAGTATCAGGGAGATGGAACGAAAAACGTAAGGAGGTCACTGTTGATCGAACCTTTCTTACGGAGATGGACCGTCAAAAATACCTTGGGCGCTTTGAACCAATCTATTCCATCACGCGTACACTCAAGATGAAATGGCTGCGTCAGTTGATTCATAATGCCTTTGTAAAATATGGTGCGCAGATTCAAGAGATTTTGCCTGAAACTTATGTCAAGCGATATCGACTCCTCCCACGTGCGCAGGCGATGTATTATCTTCATTTTCCCAAAGGAAAGAAGGAGTATCATCAGGCGAGACGACGAATGGTTTATGAAGAGTTGTTCATATATGAATGCAAATTGATGTGGCTAAAAAAGAAGCATCAACATGCGCATGAAGGAATCCGCCATTCATTTGCAGCTTCAAAAATAGAAGCATTGATTTCCAATTTGCCATTCTCCCTAACCGATGCTCAGCAACGTGTGATTCAGGAAATTTTGCACGACTTAAAAGCTCCGGTCCAAATGAATCGTTTACTCCAGGGCGATGTAGGCTCAGGAAAAACGGTTGTTGCTGCTGTTGCCTTATATGCCAACTTTTTAAGTGGATATCAAGGAGCGCTGATGGTGCCAACGGAAATTTTGGCGGATCAGCATGCAAAATCGCTGGAAAGCCTTTTATCTGCTTATGGGATTCGGCTGGTGGTACTTACAGGGAGTATGAAGAGCAAAGCGAGACGAGAAGCTCTTTCCCAGATTGAATCTGGCGAAGCAGATATTGTGGTGGGGACACATGCACTTATCCAAGAGCCGGTCACTTTTCATAGATTGGGTTTGATTATCACCGATGAACAACATCGATTTGGTGTCAAACAGCGAGCAGCTCTTCGTGAAAAAGGACTCCATCCTGACGTTCTGTGTATGACTGCTACGCCGATACCTCGAACGCTAGCTATCACCGTCTTCGGGGAAATGGATATCTCCACCATCGATGAGTTGCCCGAAGGAAGACAATCGGTTCATACCTATTGGACCAAAAAAGACCTTTGGCCAAGAGTTATCGACTATCTTCGAAAAGAATGTGAAAAGGGTTTTCAAGCGTATGTAATCTGTCCGTTAATTGAAGAATCGGAGAAAATCGATTTACAAAATGCAGTCGAAATCTATGAACAATTAACAACGGCATGTGCTCCGCTACGCGTGGGATTGTTACACGGAAAGATGAGTGCAGAAGAGAAAGAAGAGGTTATGAAGCTATTCACGCAAAATACCATTCAAATTTTAGTCTCGACTACTGTGGTTGAAGTCGGGGTAAACGTTCCCAATGCGACAATGATGGTGATCTATGATGCTGATCGATTTGGTCTTGCTCAGTTGCATCAATTGCGCGGACGTGTGGGGCGGGGGGTTCATCAATCGACATGTGTATTGATTGCAAATCCGAAATCTGAGATTGGAATCGAACGGATGCGGATTATGGTAGAATCCAATGATGGTTTTGAAATCTCGCGCCGGGATTTACAGTTGCGCGGCCCCGGCGATTTTCTCGGCATCAAACAAAGTGGCTTACCAGATTTTAAAATCGCGGATTTGTCCTCTGATGTGAAAATTCTTGAAATCGCTCGCTTAGATGCGATGGAGTGGGTCAATCAGATCGAAGCTACTCGCTTGACTGAAAAGTACAACCCCTTGATCGCATTATTGGAAGAATCGACAATGGTACATTCGTTGGATTAAGATCGCATTATGGAAGTGTCCATTCCTCCATAATGCGTTTTTATTTAGAAAAAGAACGATTGAATCAGTATGATTATGCCGATTCCAATCGCGATGCTCAATAGGATCCAGATGATAAAGATCCATTCCAATAGATAGGATGATGAGATCTTTTCTTCTGCCTTTCTTCGACAACGTTCTAGTGAGTCCGTAGGAATGAAACGCATGGCAACAATAATGCCTACCCATAGAAAAACAACATCATCAACATATCCGATAAATGGGATAAAATCGGGAAGCAGATCAAACGGAAATAAGAAATAAGCGATGAAAACGAGAAGCGGAAGAAATTTAAAATATGCAGGCGTAGCTGGATCAACGAGAAGATAGTAGTAAGTATAGATTTCTCTTTTGAACTTTTTGTACCAAAACGTGAGTGGATTGGCCAACCATATTCATCTCTCTTTCTTTGATAAATCCTAATTTTCTAAATAAATAGACTTCCCTCTGTATCAGCATCCAATACTTTTGGTATTATAATCATCATCCTCACAGTAAGCATAACATAAAAGGAGTATATAGAAAGGAGTTTGTTATGGAAGATTTTTATCAATCCCTTGCGGATTATATCAATCAGACATTGTCCCGGAAAGCGATATCAGCACGAAAAATCGACGCATTAGTTCGGGAAGCCAAGCGAATTCGTCAGCAACAGGGACTCATGGGGTTATGGAATTTTGCGTCTCAACTGCCTGCCCGTTTTTTTACAGATTCCGAAATCGAGCGTTTAAAGCGATCTCCAGCATGGTCCACTTTTACACGTCACTTTATACAGATTTTGATTCGGGAAGGTGTCATTACACCGTGGGAAGCCAAAATGATGGAGCGATATATTTAATGATTGTGAAATAAAAAAATTAGCTCGCGTTTGTTCGCGAGCTCATAAGGTATCTTTCTATGTACAAGAAAGATACAAATGGGAGAGGAGAAACCGGAGGAAGAGCTTATGGGGAAACGTAAGTCTTCTCCGCGGTAGACAAGCATCCTTTGATGCTGTCTATCATTAGCATAGACCTCTTTTTATTTTTTTATACCTCAATTCTGATGAACTTATTTTCTCTTGCTATATTTTTATGTTAGAGTTAGTTTTGAGATTGAATGAAGGATGTTTTCGATGCGTATTATTGCAGGGATCAAAAAAGGGTTAAAATTAAAAATGGTTCCAGGTAACCATGTTCGACCTACATCGGATCGCGTAAAAGAATCCATGTTTCAAATTCTCGGACCTTATTTTTCAGGAGGAATTGCATTAGATTTGTTTGCTGGATCCGGTCAACTCGGGCTCGAAGCCTTAAGCAGAGGAATGGATCAGGTCTTTTTTGTTGACAATTCCGCAAAAAGTATTCAGACAATCAGACAGAACATTGCCTTATTGGGATTGGAATCAAAGGCAAACGTGTTAAAAATGGATGCGTTCTATGCTTGTCGCTTTTTGGCTAAGAAAAAACAAACATTTGATTATCTTTTTTTAGATCCTCCTTATCATCAAAAGTTGATCCTACCTGTTCTTCAAGCGATTTCAGAAGAGCGTCTAGTATCTCCTATGGGGAGAGTAATTGTAGAACTCTCAAACAACGAAACGATTCCAGTGAAAGTTGGTAAACTCATGAAGACCATGAATCGTTGCTATGGCAGCACATCGATTGTCATCTATCAAGAGTCGATCCTTGGAAGCAAGGAGGAACAAAATTGAAAGTAGCAATATATCCTGGTAGTTTTGATCCGATTACATACGGACATCTAGATATTATTCATCGAGGATTAAAGGTATTTGATAAAATTATCGTCGCAGTATTGGTCAATTCCTCAAAAACTCCTCTTTTTTCGATTGAAGAGCGAAAGAAGATGATCCGCGAAGCAACCAAAGATATACAACAGGTTGAAGTGGATAGCTTTAACGGTCTATTGATTGATTATGTACATCGACGAAAAGCAAATGTGATCCTACGCGGTCTTCGTGCGATTTCTGACTTTGAATATGAGTTAAAAATTGCATCGACCAACCGTATTTTAAGTGAAGAAGTCGAAACTCTCTTTTTGATGACCAATCATAAGCATTCATTTATTAGCTCCGCCAATGTCAAAGAAATGGCGCAATATGGAGCCGATGTACGGGAGTTGGTACCGGAGCATGTGGCGAGAGCACTACAAAAGAAGTTTAGCGAGTAGAGGCTTTTAAACTTTGATAGATGAAAAAAATAAACCATAAAAGAAAAATAGCCGTGCAACATTGTTGCCATAGACGCCATACAAGTATGGACAGATCGGTCATGGACTGAGCGCTCACTGGAGTCACCATGGGGAGCTGATGTCCTTTCAGAGCGAGTGATTTCCAGATAAAAAGGGTAAATAAACTGGCGAAACACCCATGTAAAATCTTAGCGAAAAAGTAGGGAGCGTACCGAATATTGGTTCTGCTAATAATACTAGCAATCTGAGCGTGAATCGATAAACCGTTCCAACCGATCAAGAAACTGACCAAAGACAGTTTGAAAACCAGTGGAATTTGGATAGTTGTTGAACTGATCATCTGTGAACCTAAGGTCATCTCGAGAATCCCAGCTAAAAATGGTTCGGAAAGAGAAGGGGAGAGTGAAAGCCATTCGAACAACTGAGCAATCAGGTACGAGAAAATAATATGGATTCCAATATACTTGATTAAGTGGATTAAAACCGAGAATAAAATGATAAATCCACCAATTAACAGCAATGTTTGAACGGCTGAGGTGACTGCTTCTCCCAACAGTTGTCCCAAAGGACGCCCGTCTTCAACACGTGCGCGGTGCATGGCGCGGAAAGCACGAAGAAGCAGAAAATCAGCATTTTCTTTGTAAGCCGGGGTGGGTTTGGATTGACTGCGATAAAAACGCATGATGATGCCAACCAGAATACTGCTTAAATAATGTGCTACAGCTAAAATGAAACCGAGAGAAGCATTTTCAAAAAAACCGACGGCAATAGCTCCAAATATAAAGAGCGGGCTGGCGGTACTGGTGAATGCAATTAAACGTTCCCCTTCTTCGCGTGTAATCAATTTTTGTTCTCGAAGGCGTGCAGTAAGCTTGGCACCCATAGGATTTCCTGATATAAAGCCGACAGCCATTACAAATGCACCTGCCCCGGGGACGCGAAAGACTGGTCTCATCAAAGGTTCGAGAAGGATTCCTAAGAAATGAACCACACCAAATCCCATCATCATTTCAGCGGTAATAAAAAAAGGAAGAAGAGAAGGAAAAACGACATCCCACCAAATCTTTAATCCTTTCAATGAAGAGGTAAAAGCTTGTTCAGGATATAGGACAAGAAAGATTGCGGTAAGAAAAGCGATTGAAGCCAACATCATGGTTTGAAGTCGACTGCTAAGTAGGCTTGATGACATCATAAACAATCTCTCCTCACGGACAACCATCGTCCATACATGTCTACGCGTCTTTTTTCTTATTTAGACCGGCTGATCAATGATTGTTTTTTGCAAATGAGAGATACTAAGAGGGAAGATGGATCTGTTTTTTTAGAATTGGAGAGGATCGCATGACTCAACCGAAAATTGGTTTAGCTTTAGGTTCGGGAGCGGCAAGAGGAATTGCCCATATCGGTGTATTAAAAGTATTCCAGCAAGAAAACATTCCAGTCGATTATATCGCAGGTAGTAGCATGGGGAGCATCATTGGCGTTTGTTATGCCAATGGATTAGATTTGGCGATGTTGGAAAAATTATTTGCTCATTTAAAAAGAAAACATTGGGTGGACATTACTCTCCCGGGTCTAGGGATCATTGTAGGAGAAAAGATCAAAGAGATCATTCGCTTGCTTACTCATCGAAAAAAACTAGAGGAACTCGTCATTCCCACAGCAATCGTCGCAACTGATTTGAACTCAGGTGAACCGGTTATTTTTCGTTCAGGATCCATTGAAGAAGCGGTACGAGCGAGCATCTCAATTCCTGGCATCTTTGAACCGGTTGTGATCAATGATCGAATGCTTGTCGATGGGGGTGTGATCGATCGCGTTCCAATTGGAATCGTGCGTGAGATGGGAGCCGATATCTCCATTGCTGTGGATGTTGTCCCTCAAGTGAGTCAGATTCAAATAAAGAATATTTTTGATGTGATTATGCAAACTTTTGGGATTATGGAGCGGGAGATTCTTAACCAGCGAATGCCGGCTGCCGATCTAGTCATCCATCCGGATTTGTCGGATATCAGCCCTTCCGCTTTTACAAGAGCAGAAGAATGTATTAAGCGAGGTGAAATCGCGGCAAAAGAGCAGATCCCGCAGCTGAAAAAATTAATTGCCAATTGGCGTTCGGAAATCAAAGAGAAGTGTTAGACGGATAACACGGTTCTCATCCATTGACAGAAGCTTGAATCCTAGTTTATAATGAGTCTGTTTTTATCAAGGGGTGGCATGATGCGTATATCTCTTCAAACATTCCTTCAATCTGAAAATCAAGTCATCCCATGGGAGACGACACTCTCGCTGGATGAGCTTTGTCGGGAAATTTCTCACTTACATGATCTAAAACCGATACAAGCAAAAGGGCAAGTGAAGAAGATCAATGCGAGCCAGTATCAGGTGGAGGGGGAGCTTGCAACACACGTCACCTATATCTGTTCGCGTTGTTTAAGAGAGTTTGTACGACCACTGTCTGCACAATGGGAAGTACCATTTATGAAAAGTGAAAAAATAGCGATCGAGGATGAAGAAAAAGATATTCGACCGATCGAAGAGGATCAAATTGATCTTGTTCCGTTGATCCGAGAAGCTCTTTTGCTAAATATTCCTTTTGCTCCTATCTGTCAGGAAAATTGCAAGGGGCTTTGTCCTGTCTGTGGTGTGGATCAAAACGAATCAACATGCGATTGTCAGAAGCGAGAGATGGATCCACGTTGGGCAAAGTTACAATATTTCAAGGAGGGTTGAACGATTATGGCTGTACCAAAAAAGCGTACATCCAAAACGCGCAAACGAAAACGTCGTACTCATTTTAAATTAAGTGTACCGGGATTGGTCAATTGTCCACAGTGTGGGGAACAAAAGGTAAGTCATCGGGTATGCCCGCATTGTGGATATTATAAAGGAAACGAAGTTGAAGGTGTCGTTGCGGAGTAAGGATAAAAAAGCGCAAATCAGGCGCTTTTTTTGGTGTGATCCATATCACCTGTTGTCAACTAGGGATTTTTTTTATATACTGAGTTAGTACTTGATATTAGAACATGGTCTTAATAGAGGAAGTGACTTCCCTATGCGTCTATCAAAAAAGGAACGCCAAGCCAAATTACAACAGGCTTTATCCAACGATCCTTTCCTGACAGATGAAGAAATGGCCAAAAAATGTGGTGTAAGTATACAAACCATTCGCTTAGATCGGATGGAATTAGGGATTCCGGAACTGAGGGAACGAGTAAAACGCATGGCGGAGGAAAATTTTGATCAAGTTCGTTCACTTTCTCCAGAAGAGGTGATTGGAGAGGTCATCGAACTGCAGTTTGATCAAAGTGGAATCTCTATTTTAGACATTCGGGAAGAGCATGTGTTTGCTCGTAATCGCATTGCTCGTGGACATTACCTATTTGCACAAGCCAATTCGTTGGCAGTGGCGATTATCAATGCTGAGGTCGTGTTGACTCGGTCCGCTCATATCCGTTTTGTTCGTCCAGTGAAGATGGGAGAACGATGTATTGCAACAGCAAAAGTGATCGATACGGATCGGGCTCGTTTTCAAATTCAGGTCAAAACTCGCGTCAATCAGGAAATTGTTTTTCAAGGGATGTTTCATGTTTATCGTCTAGAAGAGGAAGGGCGAACATAAAAAGGAGGCGTACTGACGCTATGCGAATCGCGTTTGATGCGTATGGAGGAGATCACGCTCCTGATTCTGTCATCAAGGGACTTTTACAGTCTGCGAAAGAGTGGCCGGATACCACCTTTGTTTTAATTGGTCAGGATGAAAATTTATGTCCGAAGAAAATAGATAATATCGAATTTTATTATGCAAGTGAAAAAATCGAAGCGGATGATGAGCCGATCAAAGCGGCGCGACAAAAAAAAGATTCTTCGATTGTAGTAGGATGTCAGTTGGTGAAGCAAAAAAAAGTGGATGCATTTATCAGTGCAGGAAATACTGGTGCATTGATGACAGCGGGTCTTTTGTACACGGGTCGAATCAAAGGAGTGGCGCGCCCTGCTCTTGCACCCATCTTTCCCACGTTATCCAAGAAAGGTATTCTCGTCTTAGATGTCGGTGCAAATCCCGATGCCAAACCCGAACATTTGCGCCAATATGCGAGCATGGGAAGTATTTACTTCAGAAAGGTTTTAAATATTAGTGAGCCCCGAGTAGGATTATTGAACATTGGAACAGAAGTAGGAAAAGGAAGTCAGTTGACCAAAGAGACATACGAACGATTAGAAGAAGATCAAAGTATTCGCTTTATCGGTAATATTGAAGCGCGAGATGTGTTATATGGACCATGTGAAGTACTAGTTACCGATGGATTTAGCGGTAATATTCTCTTAAAAAATGCAGAGGGTGTCGCTCAAGCGATGCTCGAACAAATGCGAGAGATTTTTACAGCGAACTGGAGAACCAAACTTTCTGCTCTGATTTTAAGACCGTATTTAAAACAATTTATGAAAGAGATGGATTATCATCAGTATGGTGGCGCTCCACTGTTGGGGCTAGCGGGTGTGATTATTAAAGCACATGGCTCATCGGATGCTACTGCGATCTTTCATGCTGTGCGCCAAGCGCGGTTGCTCGTGAAGCGTCGAGTGATCGCACAAATTGAGGAAGAGATATCCAGGGAGGAAGAGTTAACAAAAGAAAAGAGGTTAAAAGTATGAGGTCTGTTGGTTTTTTAGGGATTGGATCTCATGTGCCCGATCATATTTTAACAAACGAAGACTTGGAGAAGATGGTCGACACAAACGATGAATGGATTGTTTCACGCACAGGGATTCGCGAGCGTAGAATCGCTGATCAGGAAGAAGCCTCATCTGATTTGGCTGTGGAAGCCGGTAAAAAGGCGCTGCAGCATGCAGGGATCACTGCCGATCAGCTGGATTTAATTATTGTGTCGACAGTCACCCCTGATATGTTTTTTCCCGCAACCTCTTGTTTGGTTCAGCATCGACTTGGAGCCACAAAAGCAGCTACTTTTGATCTTTCAGCTGCTTGTACAGGTTTTATTTATGGAATTTCGACTGCGGCTCAATTTATTGCAACCGGTGCATATCAGTATGTCCTTGTGATCGGTGTCGATTGCTTATCGAAGATGGTGGATTGGACTGATCGCAATACATGTATTCTCTTTGGCGATGGAGCAGGTGCGGCTGTTGTGGGTCCCGTTGAGGAAGGTCAGGGTTTGCTTGCCTTTGACTTAGGAGGGGACGGATCAGGTGGTGAGCTCTTAAAGGTTGAAGCGGGTGGTTCGCGATTGCCCGCATCTGAACAGACTGCGCGGGAGAAGAAGCATGTGATATCCATGAATGGACGGGAAGTGTTTAAATTTGCGGTGCGGGCATTCCATTCGTCAACGGAAAAGGTATTGGCTAAAGCTGGAATGAGCAAGAATGATATTGATTTCTTTATCCCTCATCAGGCCAATATACGAATTATCGAATCGGCGATGAAACGCTTTGGTCTTCCGAAAGATAAAGTGATCGTCAATATCGACCGCTATGGAAATATGTCTTCGGCTTCT
>JANWJM010000131.1 GCA_025449475.1 Thermoactinomycetaceae bacterium | reverse complement strand
GTTCCCAATACTCCCGGAGATGCTCCCACGATCATAACGGGTTTCTTGGTAAACACCTTTTCTACTCTTGAAGCCCAATCAAGCGCGTTTTTTAAGACAGCAGGAACGGAATGGTTATATTCAGGCGTTACGATCAGGATGCCGTCGCTCTTTTTGATCCTATTTTTTACTTGTGTCACAATTGTAGGCGGGTCTTGTTCATCATCCTGATGAAACATCGGTAATTGATGAATGGGAGCTTCTTCAAACTGCACCTGATTTTTATAACGAGTTTGAATAAATCGAAAAATCTTTTGATTATATGACTCTTTGCGATCACTTCCAATCAAAGCAACACACTTCATCTTATCACTCTCACTTGGTCAAGGTGAATGATTCGCATCATTCACCCTGCAAACCTTTTTTTACCCAAGATGCAACTGTTACGGTTCGTTTTGCTTGATACTTAAACGCGTCTTCTACATCTCCGAGCATCTTTCCTTCTTGATCCACGGTCACACTCCCACCGTATGGATTGCCACCAGCAGCGAAGATGCTAGGATCTGTATATCCTGGCGCGACAACAATCGCTCCCCAATGGTACATGGTCGTATACAAACTTAGAATGGTCTGTTCTTGACCGCCATTTGCATTCTGAGCAGAAGTCATGGCGCTTACAACTTTGTTGGCTAACTTCCCTTGTGCCCAGAGCCCACCGGTTGTATCTAGAAATTGTTTCATTTGTGAGGGGACATTTCCAAATCTTGAAGGCATACTAAAGATCAATGCATCGGCCCACTCGAGATCATCTAAAGAAACTTCTGGAACATCTTTCGTTTGCTCAATATGTGCTTTCCAAGCTGGATTCGTATCAATAGCCGCTTGCGGTGCAAGTTCTTGAACTTTGCGTACTCTTACTTCAGCTCCAGCCTCTTGCGCACCTGTTTCTGCCCATTTTGCCAACTGATAGTTTGTTCCAGTTGAACTGTAATAAATAATGGCCAGTTTCACTTTTCCCATGGTTCATTCCTCCCTAAATTTTCGGCTTCAACAACAGATTCCCTTTGATCATCATCTTGAATTCGAGATAAATGCTTATTTGAGGATCTTTGTTTCGACACTTAATCCCAACTTTTTTAGCAACATCACGAGGATTTCTTGTTCCTCGAACGAAAGATGACCGAGTGCATATTGAATGGATTGGCGGTGTCGTGGAAAGATTTGATCAAACAGCTTTTTCCCTTTCGAAGTTAATTCAACGTAGATCACTCGACGGTCCTCTTCGGACGATCTTCGTTTAAGAAACTCCTTTTTGGATAGCTGATCCACTACATACGTGATGCTTCCACTCGCCAATAATATTCGGTTGCCAATTTGCTGGATGCTCTGGGAACCTTTATGATAGAGAAGCTCCATTACCGCAAATTCTGTTGCATTCAACCCATATTGTTTGACATCTTTTCGCACATATTCCATTAACGTTTTATAGGCGCGAGAAAGAGTAATCAATACACGCAGGGATTGATCTTCTCGATCTAACCTTTGCACGAACAGATGACCACCTTTTCAAATATCTCGAATTCAATATATACTCTACCTTAAATGATCGAGATCGTCAATGTCCCTACTACGTAGCAGGTCGGTTCTCGCCCTTTTGTTTCTTTTCTTGATTCGCCAAAGAGGCTGTACCTAAGGGGGGCTGTTCGGTTTCCAAAGGACGCTCACGCACTCTTTTAGCTTTTTTGGATTCCTTTTTCACTGACAAAACCTCCAAATAATATGATGTGCTTATCATTTCCACATATCTATCGTTTATGCAAAAAAAGAAGCCTAAAAAGGCCTCTCTACTTTGCAACAATATTGACCAATTTTTTCGGAATGACAATGACCTTATGAATATTTTTGCCTTGAAGATAAGTTTGGATCTTTTCTTGTTCTAATGCTTGATTCTCTATCTCTTTTGGATCAGCGGAAGTTGGAACATGGATTTTGGTTCTTACCTTCCCATTCACTTGCACGACGATTTCTACTTCATCCATGATGAGCGCTTCTTCATCATACGAAGGCCAGGCTTGCAAATGAACACTTTCTGAATGACCGATCTTATGCCAAAGCTCCTCCGCAATATGAGGAACGAATGGAGCTAATAGCAGAATCAAATTCTGTATCGCATCTCGGATCGTTTCAGGAGCCGCCTCGTTTTGTAGATTGGAGATCCCATTTACCAACTCCATAATAGAACTAATCGCTGTATTAAAGTGATTTCGTTCCCCAATCTCATGGGTCACCTTGCGAATCGTAGTATGAATCAGGCGATTTAACGTTTTTGTAGCCGTATTGGCTTTCATAGATGGTTGATGATGCTGGAAGAGAGCTTGATGTTGTTCAACTAAACGCCAAACGCGATGTAAAAACCGATAACTTCCCTCTACCCCTGTATCGCTCCAATCCAGGTCGCGTTCAGGAGGTGCGGCAAACAAGATAAAGAGCCGTGCTGTGTCTGCACCATACTTATTGATAATCTCCATCGGACTGACGACATTTCCCTTTGATTTTGACATTTTCTCGCCGTCTTTTAAAACCATCCCTTGTGCTAATAAGCTCTCAAACGGTTCTTCGACCGACAGCATGCCTTCATCATAGAGCACTTTGGTAAAAAACCGTGAATAAAGTAAATGTAGAACAGCATGCTCAATGCCACCCACATATTCATCAATCGGCAACCAGTTCTTAGCTTCTGTTGGTTCAAATGGAATCTTTGAATTCCTTGGATCCACAAATCGTAAAAAGTACCAGGATGAATCCACAAACGTATCCATTGTATCCGTTTCCCGTCTTGCAGCTTTCCCGCAGTTGGGGCATTCCGTATGAAGGAATGATTCAGAGGTAGTAAGCGGGTATCGTTTCCCATCGAATTCTACATCCTCTGGTAGCAAGACGGGCAATTGTTCTTTCGGCACCGGAACCGTTCCACATTGATCGCAGTAAACAATTGGAATAGGGGTTCCCCAATATCGTTGACGTGAGATCAACCAATCGCGAAGGCGATATTGAATAGTCGTTTTACCCCATCCCTCTTTTTCAAGATAATCCGAAATCGCCACTTTCGCTGATTCATTGTCCAATCCATCGAATGGACCTGAGTTAACCAAAACACCTTCTTCCGTATGCGGAACGGTTGACGATTCCGACCCAACGTGATCTTTGGGGCGGATCACTTCTCGAATCGGCAATTGATACTTTTTCGCAAACTGATAATCACGTTCATCATGCGCAGGTACACCCATCACTGCACCGGTTCCATAATCCATCAGTACATAATTGGCAACCCAGATGGGGATGGTTTGACCAGTTAATGGATGCTTTGCATATGTACCGGTTGGATAACCAATTTTTTCTGCTTCTGTGGATGTCCGTTCGATCTCGGATTGCTTATTCATCTGTTCAATAAATTTGCGAATCACGGATTCATTCTCTTTTCCTTGAATACATTTCATCACAAGCGGATGTTCAGGAGCCAGCACCAAGTAAGTCACTCCATATAACGTATCTGGTCGTGTCGTAAAAACCGTTACAGACTCATCCTGCAATTCAGGAATCGTAAAGGTGACCTCGGTTCCTTCACTTTTTCCAATCCAGTTGCGTTGCATCGCTTTTACTTTTTCAGGCCATTTGGGAAGCTGATCCAATCCTTCTAATAACCGTTCTGCATACTCTGTAATTTTAAAGAACCATTGTTTCAATTCTTTCTTGATCACTTCTGAACTACAACGCCAACACTTTCCGTTTTCCACTTGCTCGTTGGCCAGTACTGTC
Source organism: Thermoactinomycetaceae bacterium (assembly GCA_025449475.1). GTDB lineage: Bacteria > Bacillota > Bacilli > Thermoactinomycetales > Thermoactinomycetaceae > JANWJM01. Next base: position 2,178 of record JANWJM010000131.1, on the reverse strand, counting down.
GAGCAATCAGGACACCAGTTGACCATCGCTTTTTTTCGATAAGCGAGTCCCTTTTTATAAAAGAGCTGAAACAACCATTGATTAAAGTGATAATATTCAGGCAAACACGTAGCAACATAGCGATCCCAATCATAGGAAGCACCTAGGAGTGTCTGTTCCTTTTGGATTTGGTCCATGTTCCTCAGTGTCCATGTTCGTGGATTGACACCTCGTTCGATTGCTGCATTTTCGGCAGGTAAACCAAAAGCGTCAGCGCCCATTGGATGCAATACGCGATATCCTTTCATTCGCCAGTAGCGAGCTAATACATCGCCAATCGAATAGACACGAACATGCCCCATATGTAACCCTTCACCCGATGGGTAAGGAAATTGCTCCAATACATAATATTTTTCTTTTTTTTCATCTTGATTTGTTTGATACAATTTACTTTGTGCCCAAACTTTTTGCCATTTCTCTTCTATTTTATGGGGAGAATAACCAGTCATTTCAAAGCTCCTTTCTATCTCATTTTTACAACGTTTATCAATTGTCGATCAACGATCATCAAAACCATTATGATCAGTCATGACATTACTTTATCACAAAATATATAAAACCTCCCACCCCCAGCATATATGCTAGGGACGAGAGGTTAATAAACGATTCCCGCGGTACCACCCTGATTAGTGTTTCTATTTACAAACACTCACTCTAGATCCTATAACACGGATGAAATGCCAAAGAGTACTTTTAATTTTCTTCTTTGGAGCGATAAGGTGAGTTCATAACCATCTCAAGATTGGCTTTCACCATAACTGCCAACTCTCTGAACATGAGATTGGGAAATTACTATTCCTTATCATAGCTTCTTAATATTTAATTTCAATATTATATGAATGTACATCATTGATGTCAATGCATGTAACAAAAATGTCAAACCCTTTTTATTGGACTTCTACTTGCAATGCATCTCCCCATATTCGTTCAAGCCCATAAAACTCACGCTCATCTTTGTGGAAAACATGAACAACCACATCGCCGAGATCCATTAACACCCAACGAGCTTCAGGTAAACCTTCGATTCCTTTCACAGGTATATTCCCTTTTTGGATTTTCTTTTTAATACTTTCAACAATTGCCTGTACTTGCGTTTGTGAGTTTCCGTGACAAATCACAAAGTAATCAGCAATCATCGATTGCCCTCGGATATCTAAAATCGTGATCTCTTCTGCTTTTTTCTCCTCGGCAGCGGTGGCTGCTAACTGAGCGATTTCCACTACACTCAAGTAGATTCCTCCCTTAAATCCTTTTCTCTTGCAATTTCCAAAAAGTAATTACGAGCCAACATTGTCAATGGATAGATCTTCTGCCTTCTTTCTACAAGATAACAAATGGTATGATCAAGAGCTTTCCATACTGCCCAGTCGATATCTCTATCCGCATCGGATCGCAGTTCTTCAACCCCTGGAAAACGACGTCCTGGTTCTAACAAATCCGCCAAAAAAATGATTTTTTCCAATGTGGACATGCAGGGACGTCCAGTCGTATGGTAGCGAATTGCTTGCAAAATCTCCTCATCCATGATCCCAAAGTGACGTGCTGCGACTTCTGCACCTACAGGTGCATGCCATAGTTCTGAATGATAATCGAGCAGATCATCAGGCAACTTATATTTTCGGATCCAAGAGACTAATTTTTCTTTGGGCCAAAACTTACAATAGTCATGAAGGATAGCTGCAATACTTGTCCTATCTTTATCTATTCCCATTCGCTGTGCAAATTTAACTGCTAATTTTTGCACCCGTAAAGTATGCTCAAAACGGGGGGCAGGAAGCTCCTGCCTTACAGCCTCTAATAAATGTTCAATCTGCATAGAGTCGGTTCTCCTCAATATACTGATAAACATCTGTTGGTAATACATATTGTAATAGATTCCGATTGCCAATGTTCTGGCGGATATAGGAAGAAGATACAGAAATTCCTATCTCTTCTTTTATCCAAATCAAGCCCTGATTGATCCAACTTGGTATAGGTGCCAGTTGAACGCTTGGACGATGGACACCAATAAATTTTATGAATCTTATAATCTCTTTTATTTTATGCCAGTTTGGCAGATCATTGACTGTATCTGCCCCTACTATAAAATAAAATTCATGCTGGGGATAGGTTTGCACCAATGAGCGAACAGTATCCACG
>JANWJM010000130.1 GCA_025449475.1 Thermoactinomycetaceae bacterium | reverse complement strand
TAATCGATTCGATAGTTGTTCTTTCTCCTCCTCTGTTAGAGTTTGGTAAGCTTCCTCGCTCTTCTTTTGGATCAGATCCAAATCCTCACTCTCATGAATCAGTTCATGTAATGAAGACAACTTACGATTTTCTTGTAACGCTTGCAAGAGTGTTTGATCACTCTTGCTTATCTGCTGCATTTGTTCCAATACGTTAAGCTTTTCCTCACTTTTTGCGATCTCTTCCAAAGCGCGCTCCAACGTCGAACTCTCCTTCAGCTGTTCAAGTAAGTGACGCAATTCTTGTTGGAGTTTTTGTTTTGTCTGTAAATCGATTTCCTGATCCTGATGGGCACGTTTTTCAAGCGCAGCGATTTTTTCCTTCGCTTGCTCGATCACCTTTTTTTCCTGCTCCCGTTTCTGAGCGATCTCGGTCAGTGGATTGGGGATCAGGATCAATGCAACCATGCTTGTAAGTAGCGTGAATCCCAAAAACGCTTCCCGTAAATTTCCCCAATCAAAGGGCAACTTCTGAGAAAGGGTTGGAAGGGATTCATGGAGCCTCCTTAAAGCATCTCGCCTCTGCATCGAAATGATGGCTCCCTCTTGCTTTTGCATCTCCCAACTTGTCACTAGGCTCTCCTGCAGTTGTAAGATCCGATCCGTCTGGTGAATGACTTCTGTCCAAGAAGGCCACTGCCACAGACCGATTCCAAATCCCATCAAACCGCCGAGGAAGAAAAGGCTGATCGACCATTCAACGTGATCTGACATCGGAATCATTCGAGCGAGACACAATACGATGAGCCCAAACACCAGACCCACGAGAAAACCCCACTTCATCCATTTCCATAATCGAATAAAGCCGATTCGTTTTCTAACTGCCTTTAACGGGGTCCACCACTCCTTCATCTAAGATCACTCCTTTTGTTGATCACGTTTTGGCGATAAAAAATAGGCGCTGCTTATCAAAAGAAAAATCGTGAGAATCGTATAGATCACAAAATAGAGAATATAAACAGGGAAAGTCATGTTGTGCATGTTTAATAACGCAGCAGCTATCTCGATATCCAAAACAAAAGCCATGGAGGCTGCAGGATGTAAGGATATGAATAGCTCCCAAAAAAAAGGGATCTCATTGATCGGAACATTATTGATCACTGAAGTAAAGACCGAAACCAGATAAAAAATGAAAGTACTCACGATCCCCCAGATTATAACAACCAGGTAAGACAAAATGGTAGAAATGCCCGTCCGCTTGACAAGGGAGGAGAAGAAAATACCCACACTACTTAAAAAGAGCATGGTAATTAGCAAATGAAGAAAAACACGCAGCGCTTGATCCAGTGAAATTCCGCCATAATTATAGATCACCACATAAACAGGAAGTGTTGAAAGATAGAGCAACAACATAAACCCAACCGAAGATAGCCACTTCCCCAGTATAATCTGCTTGGAGGAAAGAGGGGTTACCAGAAGCAAGGACAAGGTTTGCTTTTCACGTTCGGCGCTAATCAATCCCGAAGCAATAGCGGGGGAAATAAAAACAACCATTCCTAACTGGAGATAAGAAAAAATGATAAATATGTTTGTACCCGATCGAAGGTCAAAAAATGGTTCAATCGCTATAAACACGAAAAGAGCAAAAAAAACGATGATGCCCATCAATAACAGATGAAAAAAAAGGATCCATGGTGTGGTTTTTTTTCGTATTCGCCATTGAGATTCTTGGATAAAGACAGGATTCACCCAACGCTTACTCCACTTTTTGATCATCAGTATTCCCTCCCTGCGATCGATTGGTAACTTGTAAATATAGATCTTCCATGTTGATTGATCGTTCTTGAAATTGAAGCACAGGAATCTGATGCTCTACTAACATGGATAAGAGTTGGTCCTGACTCTGCTCACCCATCTTTGTTTGTACGAATAATTTTCGTTCTTCCACCGTCACCGACTCAACTTCTTGAAGCGCCTGGAGCAATTGGACCGTTTCTTCTACTTTATCTCGGACATAAATTTCGTAGATACGTTCGGATCGACGCACATGCTTTAACGCATCCACCTGTTCACAAGCGATGAGCTCGCCTTGTTCCATCACACCGATCGCATCGCAGATCTCCTCTAATTCCGATAACATATGAGAACTAATCAAGATGGTCTTTCCCATTGAACGAAGCACTTTTAAAATTTTACGAAACTCCATGCGTGAACGTGGATCAAGACCGGAAGCAGGTTCATCCAAGATTAAAAATGCTGGATCATGAACAAGCGCTCGTGCTAATCCCAGTCTTTGTTTCATTCCTCGCGATAGATGATCAACTGGCTGATTGCTTTGATCCGTTAGGTCGACCAATTCAAGCAACTGCATGGCAACTTGTCTACGTGTCGCATAATCAAAACCATAACAAGCAGCATAAAAATCCAGATATTCGATCGAGGTTAGTTGATCATATACACCAAAGAAATCTGGCATATATCCAACTATTTCTCTTACCTTACGTCCCGATTTTGTGACATCGTATCCCCCCACCCATGCCCTTCCGGAAGAAGGTCTAATTAAAGTCGCTAAAATCTTCATCGTTGTCGATTTTCCAGCTCCGTTTGAACCGATCAAACCAAAAGTCGTTCCTTTTTCAATATGCAGATTTAAATCTTTGACCGCAAACTTTCTCCCATATTGCTTACTCAAGTGTTCAATACGAATCAAGGTGCTCACCTGCTTTTGATAAAAAGTAACATCAAGAGAATGGGTAGTTAGTCACCTTTACTCGGTTTGGTTGTATGGATATGACCTTGGATCAGATATACGTCAATTTGTTTGAACGGATAATCGACCACCTTCATCTCAATGATTGGCTGATACATCCAGCCAATTAAACGAACCTCTGAATGATCATTTTGCTCATGGATCACCTGCGTATGTCGATAAATTGCAGCTTTATTTCCTTTGAGTATTCGATTCTCAAAATCATCTTTCCCTTTTTCAACATGTGGATCTAACGGTACGGTCACTTTCCTGCTTTCTTTCGGCTTAAGGTCACCAATCTTCAAATACTGATCTCCTCGCAACAACCAGATATCCTTGATGAGATACCGCGTTTGATTTGTGATTTCCACCTGTATCTTTCCATCCTGACTGGTTAAAGTGCCTTCAAGTCCTCCTCCTAACGATTGAAGGGATTCCGTGAAAATCACTTCTGAATGCCATTGAGGCATCTGTTTAAACACCAAGTTTGTATCTTCTTGATGCTCCATCAACCATTGCTGAGGCTCGATGGATTGGGAATTGGCTGATGGCCAAGCAAAAGTTTGAGGAAAACGAACCGAATAATCTCCTTTCCCCAATGAATAGAGAGTGCTGATGCCACGCACCTTAGCAAGTCCAGTGGGTGAGGACTGTACATATCCAGCACTATACACAATGACTTCATTCCCGCGAACCCAGTGTCCATAGATCATGATCACGATAGCTACCAAACCCGCACAAATTGGAACGCCCAACCATGCCCATTTCAATTTCCTTTTCGCACGTAGAAAACGAAACAAAACGGGACCGATCAAGAAGAGATAGATCAAAAATATAAAGAATAGAGTAAATAGATTAGGTCTTGGCTGCTCGGATGACGTATCCAACCTGGATTTGAATAATTGCTGATGATAAAAAAAATCTTCTCCCAGACTCGCCCGACTTGATGGCGATTGATAAGTAAATAATTGAAGGTCCTTCCAAAGCTGATTGTTTCCTTCCCACTGGCTCATCGGAGAAACCGCAAAATCATAAGCGACAAAGTAAACGTTACCTCGAAAAAAATCTTTTTTGGCGATTACGGGATGATTCTTCTCAGAATGCAAAGAGACACTGCCGTTCTTTAAACGGCTATCCGCCACGATCACCGGCTTATCAGGTAGAACGCCATACGTTTTCAATGATTGAGGAAGCGATATTTCCACAGTTTTTCCTAAGAATTGAACAGGTAAAATCTCTTCCAATCCTTCACTTGTACTTTTCCAATATGTGCCTCCATTCACAAGTAATGTTCCACCATTTGCCACCCATGTTTGAATCGCCTTTGCTTGTGCGAAAGAGAGAGATTCTTGAGATAATTGACTCACAATAAGTACATTAAAGTCTGAAAGAGCTCGTCCAACCAGTGGCATATCGCCTACTTTCAGAGGATGGATAGAAACAGGATGAGGCAAGTGAAGCGCTTGCAGCCATCGATTCACGGTCGAAAATGTATCGCTTTGATCACTCAATACTCCCACCATCAACGTATTTTTCTCTAATTGTTGTCCAACGATGGTTTGGCGAGCGAGGATCTGTTTCTCCTGTTCAAGCAAAACTTCCCAATTTAAAGAGGAGAAAAGAGAAGAATTTGGAATCAATAATTGAAATTTCTTGGTTGTCCCTGAGGGAACTTCAACCTGTCTTACCGGTAACACTACATCTCTCGCTTGGGAGTTATTACTCTTCTCTGCCACTCGAAGTTGACCCTTGATCGGAATGGAGCTTGAGATGGAAACTTTGACCGGAATCAATTCACTCTTATACGCTCGATTCCATCCTACTTCCACCTTCATCGTGACTGGATTTTTGGCTTCAACCTGTTTGGGAACGATGAGAAAGCTGAAGAAACAGAACATTAACAGGACATATCTTTTCATTAAGATCCGGTTCCCCATTCTACAATTTTTCCTTTTTTTTATATTTCTTTATATCATATTTCCTGAACAAAAATGATTGCATCAACAAATTATTATATCTCCCAATATAAACTATTTTCAGACTAGTCTCGAGAAATATGGGGATCCGTTGTTTCTTCATCAGCCCTTGGTATAATGGGGTAGTAAGAGAGAGCAGGAGTGAAAAACCGATGCCCATATGGTTACAATGGTTTTATTTTTTGTTTTGGATCGTACTTATTGGGTTGATGGCAATTGGCGGCTATTTTATGTTTCGTAAGTTTTTAAAAGCATTGCCCAAAAAAGATGGAAAATCAACGCTTGATTGGCAAAATTATTATATTGAAAAAACCGCCCATCTCTGGTCGGAAAAACAAAAACAACTTTTAAACGACTTGGTCTCACCCGTCCCTCGCTTATTTCGAGATGTGGCCAAACAGAAAATTGCTGGAAAAATTGGCGAGATTGCTCTAAAAGCAAATGCCAAAGAGATGAAAGAAGAATATATCATTCAAGGATATATCTTGGCTACTCCCAAAAGAGATCATAAATGGCTCATCAAAACGCTACAAAAAAAGAACATCGACCTAACTCCTTATCACCATTTGTTGAAATAAGGTGTGATGAAAGAAGGTTGTAATTTTCTCCTAAAGATGCTATACTCTTTGTTGTATCTAGTTAAAAAGTGGTTTAATCAAGTTTTATCTTGTGGCCTCTTGTATTAACAATTGGTTCAAGTGCTTGAAGAACATCCGCTTTTTAATGAAACAAAGGAGGCCTCAAGCCAGGTATGAAAGGTAATGTAAAATGGTTCAACGCCGAAAAAGGCTATGGTTTTATTGAGCGTGAAGATGGTGGAGATGTATTTGTACATTATTCTGCCATTCAAACCGAAGGTTTCAAAACCCTTGAAGAAGGTGAACCAGTAGGGTTTGATATTGTTGAAGGCGATCGTGGACCACAAGCGGCAAACGTTGTTCGTTTAAATCAAAACAACCATGCATAGAAAATACATCCCTTTCCAGCTTTGGAAAGGGATTTTTTATGCTCGCCTATTCGAAACGATTATACCATTTTTAGAAGCGCCTCTTTTCCCTTCATTCCACTATAGATCCCACTCTTTTCAGCTTGATGCGTCACCGATTCCAATGGGGCTTCCAGTAAATCTGCCAAACTTCGCACACCTACCGCTCTTCCTGCGATAATCTGCCTTTCAGCTAATCGTTCATTTAACAGCGCAACATCTAATGCGCCGCACATGATATAACCTTTATCGGATGCGATCGCGAGCAACTTTGTTTTTGGCAACTCCACCTGAACGCCCAAAAACTGCTTCCCACCGACCTCAATGGGTTTTAATTCGATCATTCACATCCCTCATTTCTTATTCTTCACAAACATTCATTTCTTATATAAGATATGTAAGGGAGTGAACAATATGTATATTAATGAAAACGGAAAGGAAAAGTTTGTGGCTTCCACTGATCGGTTTTTCCTTCTTGGGCCATTTTCATTTTTATCATTTCTACTAAATAGACACCTAACATTTGAATCACTTCTTGATCGGTCATTTCATCGATGATTTTCATTATATTTTCTCTTGATTGATCTTCTAAAATGCTTAAAACAATCGTTACCGCATCGTCCTCACCTGAAAGATGATCTTTATATAATGAATATACTTCGTCAATAAAACTCATATCAAATCCTCCGTATTCGTGTATTTTTTACGACATATTACATAAAGAAGGAGAATTGACAATGTCTACTCGTAATATAACCCTTATCGCTTCAATTGCAGCATTGTATGTAATTTTAACCGTTAACCCTCTATTTTTTGTGATCTCTTATGGAGCTGTGCAGTTTCGAATCTCAGAAATGTTAACAGTACTTCCTTATCTGACTCCCTATGCGATTCCAGGTTTGTTTCTTGGAACGATGATTGCCAATTTCTTTAGTACCAACGGGATAATCGATGTCCTTGTTGGAAGCTTTGCGACATGGCTCGCTGCTTGGTTAACGCATAAAATGCCAAATCGCTGGCTTGCTCCTTTGCCCCCAGTCGTGATTAATGCAATCTTCATTGGTTGTATGATTGGTTTTATCAGCTCAAGTATACAACAAATCCCTATTTTTATCGTATATGTGGGTTTGGGACAATTGATAGTTTGTTATCTGCTTGGTCTACCCTTTCTCATATTCTTAGAAAAATACAAAGATATCCTTTTTAAGGAAAACACCTAAAGAGTAGGAATCCAGCGTTTTTCCTTACATTCATTTAAGGCAGATTCTTTTTTCAACTGATTATATAATAAATCACGCAAAAACTCCGGCATAAATATTTTTACTATCTTACCGTTTTTCAAGCGGGGATATCCCACACCGAATGTAAACATATCGATGGTTGCAATATCATATTCTTGATCCAGCTTTAGCATATCTTGCCCCAAATAAACCGCTTGAATCTTCTTTTTAGAAGCGAACGGATTATAGAGAACCTTCAACCCGGATATAGAGATATTTCCTAAAATTTTCCCTCGGAATCCAAAGCCCCGAATCTCTTTTTTATAATAGATATCAAGCAACGACTCTTCCAATGTCTGCAGAAGCTGTTCACCACTGATCTTCATCCACACTGGATTAATAGGATGCGGACAAACTTGATGGAGCATTTTTTTGGTTACTACTCCTCGGGATAATCCCGAAAGGAGTTGACCACTATTCACAAGCGCAATCTTGGCTCCTACCCACTCCTGTAAACTGTCTGCTAATAGATTGGCAAAAGGAGATTCCTTTTCCCACGAAACATCGAGCGGTTCGGATAATACTTCAACAGGAGCGGCTAATGTTTGTTCGGCATCTTCTCGGAATCGATCAATCAACGATTGCATGTTCGGATTTGGCGTTTCATCATCTACTGATCGACAAACCCCTCCGATATGATGGATTGTATTCCGTTCTTCATCCCACTCAATAGTGACATGACCCAGATATTTCCCATGCTTGCCGGTTGCTGCAATCGTAGTCCTTCCGATCTTCTGAGGTTTTTTCAGCAAATGATGCGTATGACCTCCCAAAATAAGATCGATGTCTGAAACTTGTTCAGCCAGCATCTGATCAAAAGAAATACCTACATGTGAAAGGACGATTAATAGATCCACTTCAGGACGCATCCGTTTCACTTCACTTTTGATAGCGATAAAAGGATCCGTCAGTTTCCAACCCATTTGTTCATAATAATTTTCAAATGGAACCGTTACACCGAGAAAACCAACCCGTACTCCTTCCTTCACAAAAATCTTAGATTTCTGGAGCCAACTAAAACTCGAATTTGAAGCCAACCGACTCACATTGGAACTGATGATTGAAAAAGGTGCATCTTGATAGAGTGATACAATCTGTTCTGGCAAAAAGGTCAGTAACTCATTGTTCCCAAATGTGATCACATCATAGCCAAATTCCTGAAGAATGACCCGATTTACCCGTCCATCCGTCCCCTCCGTTTCAAATCGCGCTCGATCGAGATGATCCCCCACCTCGACCAAAAAAGAGACTTCGCCTTGATGAGAGATCGATCGTCGCAGTCGCTCAATCTGTGAATACAGTTTCGGCACCTGTTCCAAATGACTGTGTAAATCATTGGTATGGAATATATGAATTCTTTTCAACCTTTCACCACCTGTCTGATGGATTACATCAGGTGTAATCCTTTAATCACCATACGTAAAGCTATCAATAAAAAGCCGATGCGCAAAACATTTAGCAATCCCTTGCTTGTCAACTGACTTGAAATCCAGGCCCCCCATTTTCCACCGATCCAAGCACCAGGAGCCAAGAAAAGAACGGCATACCAATCAATATTTCCTTGATAAAGATGTGTCAAGCTTCCCACGATGGAGGTGAGAAGAATCGTAAACATCGAGGTTGCCGTTGCAATATGTGGTGAGTACTGAAACAAAATTACCATCATCGGTACAAAAAGAGAGCCTCCGCCTACCCCAAAAAGCCCTGAAATAATGCCAATCACAAATGAAGTGGAAAGGGCAATCCAACGGTGATATCCAAACGTATAGGTCTCCCCGGATTCATCGGTAATGGTCCGTTTCACATCAAGACGTATCGAAAATGTAGGGAGATGATTCTTAAAAAAAAGGATCAGTGTAACCAACACCATAAAAAGACCAAATGCCAAAAAAAACTGATCCACTTCAAAAAAGCGTGTAATATATGCCCCTAAAATCGCACCCGGTCCACAGTATATAAAGTACAACCAACCGCTTTGAAAATCGACTCTCTTTTTTTTCGCGTAACTGAGTGTTGAGGAACAAGCGGTAAAAATCACCAAGACTAAAGAGGTCCCAACCGCAATGGCAGGAGTGATATCACTCCATTCAGGCACTAATTCACGCAAAAACATCAATGCTGGGACGATAATCACTCCACCACCCAATCCCAACAAGCTACCAACCGTTCCAGCGACGATACCAATCACGAGTAACCATAAAACTTCAACCACTTTATCCTTCTTCTTTCTTTTAGAAAAATTTCAATTGCTTGGAAGATAAGGACTGATACTCAATTGATAGCAACTCCATCATTTTCCGTGCACTGGT
>JANWJM010000129.1 GCA_025449475.1 Thermoactinomycetaceae bacterium | reverse complement strand
TTCGATGAGTCGTCGCCAGTCGGTTTCATAAGAAGCCCAACCCATCTTGGCAGCTGCTGCTCTCACTTTTGCTTCGTTACGTCCTGCAATCGCTTGCAAAACAGGGACGACATCGCGATCAAAATAGAAGGAGTAATCTCGGTAAGCATGAGAATGGGCGCGACCCATTAAGCGATATCCAACCAGTCCTACACGAATCTGTTTTTTGTCTTTCATGGACATCCAACCTTTTTACTGAAAATATCGAAAGCGCTTTACTTTTTGAGTAGAAAGAAACTACCTTTTTTCATTGAGTGCAATCTCTTTCCCCTTTTTCGCACTTTCATAGATCGCCTCGATCAACTCTGCCGAACGATACGCATCTTCAACGGGAACAGGCGGCTCGGTTCCATCGATGATCGCATCGATAAATCGGCGATCTTCTTCGACATATCCCCATTTCACATCGGTAGTTAATTGATAAAAATCTTCAATCTGTATGGGTTGATTTAAGCCCGATGCGACCATCACCTTTTCCAATTCCTGCGTGGTGACCGTTGTATACTTTCCATACACTTCTATGCTCTCAAATGGAAAGCTCCAGCCTGCGTGTGCATAGGTGACAAAATTGGCGATCGTGCCCGATGTAAAGGTGAGCATAATCGCAAACGTGTCCAGTTCCTTTTCGGACAGATTCTGCTTAGCTACACACCGAACAGTTTCTACTTCACCAAACAAATAGCGACATAGATCAATCAGATGGACAGGGGTTTCATAGATGAAACCACCTGTCACCTCTGGATCAGCCGTCCATGCGGGATTTAACAGTTCCCCGCGGTTCATCTTGATATGGGCTAAATAGGGTGTAAGCTCTCCGGAAGCGATGAGTTCCTTCACCCGTTTATAAACCGAAGCAAAGCGACGGTTCATTCCCAAATTGTAGATCGCTTTTGAGCGTTTCGCATGTTCACGAATCTGCTTGGCTTCGGCTAAGGTTGTTGCCATTGGTTTTTCAGAGAATACATGAATATTGTGATCCAAACACTTCAGCACAGGCTCGACGTGCAACGTATTGGGCGTGGTGACATAAACGGCATCGACTCCCAGCTCAAATAATTCTTCCAAGTGCTGAACCGGTTTGGCCTTGCCTACTTCGTTTGCTAAGGAAGCTGCTCGCTCAGGTACAATATCGGCTACACCGACAATCTCGACTCGTTCATCTTTGGTGAGGTTCGATGCATGAACCCTTGCGATCCCTCCCGCACCTAAAATACCGATCTTTACTTCAGCCATGGTTCGCTCCTTTCATCTCTCTTTCTCTCATCAACTCTTTTTTCGGGGAGCACTTGTCGACTTCCGGACGACCAACTCGGGCAACAAGACAACACGTTGTCTTAATTTGCTCTTCCCCTGTATCTCTTCAACCAGCATATCGAAAGCCTGAAAACACAGATCTTGAATCGGTTGTTGAACAGTCGTTAATGGCGGATCACTACTTCGCGATAAAAAGGTATTGTCAAAGCCAACGATGGAAAGATGATCAGGAATTCGCCGGTCACGCTGCCGTGCCGCCAGAACCACCCCGATTGCTAAAATATCATTGCAGGCAAAAATGGCGGTCGGGGGTTCCGGGAGATCGAGTAATTTCCCTGCCAATCGTTCGACACTTTCGATATTTGTCTGTGAACTGATCACAATTAACTCTTCGTGAACGGGAAGTTGTTGATCCCGCAGCGCTTGTTTATACCCTTTAATGCGCTCCTGACTACTTGAGGCTTCTTCCCCGATTACTGCAATCTTTTTATGACCGAGTGAGGTCAAAAAGGAAGTCACCTCATATCCGCCCATAAAATCATCAACTTTTACACTGTTGATCGACAACGACGGATAGGATTCACCCAACAGCACCACAGGAAATTGTTCTTCTAATAATTCTGTAACCACTTCTACATTTTTAAACCCGCCCGCAATAATAAAGCCATCGACACTTTTCTGTTTAAGCAATGAAACATAGAAAGCTTCTTTCTCTGGTTCAAAATCTGTGCTACAAATCACCAAATTATAGCCTCGTTCATAAGCACGATCTTCCACACGGCGAGCCATCTCCGCAATAAAAGGGTTCGCCAAATCCGGTAATAAAAACCCAATCGTCGAGGTTTGTTTTCCGGTGAGTGCCGAAGCCAGCACACTCGGCTTATAGTTTAACTTTTTCATCGCTTGCAACACTTTTTCTTTTGATTTCTTCCCGACTCGCTGATTATTCAGAACCTTGGAAACAGTGGCGATGGAAACACCTGCCTCCCTCGCTACATCATAGATGGTTGGTTTCATACCTCACACGCCTTCACCTACACGACATCCTTTTCCGATAAATAATGGATAATGATTCAAAAGATAATATGTTCAGTATATTAAGCGCTTAATGATATTCTACTGATCGAAGCAGTACATTTCAATAGAATGTTTTGGAAACGCTTACACCAGCTATAACTGAATCGTTTGATGAGTGCGATACGACTCTGTGGCTTTAATCGCTATCTCTAATGCCACTTTTCCATCATACTCATCCACAACTGGTTTTTGATTGTTTTGTAGGCTTTCAATGAAAGAAACCATTTCCAAATGATAGGCATCTAAAAACTGTGATGGGAAGTCGGGATAAATATCGTGTGTACTCCCATGCTTGGTTAAAATTTTTAGATCATGTTGCTGCATCGATCCAATCTGAATCGCACCCTCTGTACCCATAATTTCAGCCCGAATATCATATCCATAGGCTGCATTGCGGCTTGCTTCCAGATCAGCTGCAGCTCCGGAGTCAAACGTTAAATAGGTGAGCGCTTGATCCACATCTTGAAATTCAGCCACATAATGCTTATCGATCACGCTTCCAAGACCGGTCACAGATGTCACTTCAGCCTCTAGAAAGAAACGGGCAATATCATAATCATGAATCGAAAAGTCCAAAAACAATCCTCCGCTATGCTGAATAAACTCTTTCGGTGGTAATTTCCCATCTCGAGTAATTCCTTTAAAATAGAGCGGTTTTCCAATATCTCCGGCTTTGATCCTTCTTTTGGCTTCGACATAGTTGGGATCAAAGCGCTTCATAAAGCCCACTTGACAAAAGACCCGATTCTCTTTAATGATCCGAATCACTTCATCGGCTTCTTCTAGCGTATGTGTAATCGGCTTCTCAACAAAGATATGTTTTCCACTCTTCGCCGCTTTTTTAATCAATTCCGCATGAGTCGTGGTGGGGGTCACGATGGCTACGGCATCAATCTGGGGATCCTCGAAGACTTCATCCGAATTCTGTGACCACCTGGGCACTTCCAATTCTCGTGCGACCTGCTCCGCTCTTCCTTCCAATGGATCCACCACAACCACCAATTCAGCATCTTTTATTTTGTAGCGAAGGTTTCCCGCATGCCAATAGCCCAATCGCCCTAAGCCCAGCACGGCACAGCGAATCTTTTTGGACATATAACCACACCCTTTCCTACCAAATACAACTCGCACTTTTTTCTTAAGCGCTTTCATACTAAAATAAGAGTAAAGGGTTAAGCGCTTAACGTACTGTCATTATATATTTGTTTTCGGTTCGTTGCAATCCATCTTTCCATTTCCCTAAGATTCAATTTCCTAGATCAATTCCGACAAAAAGATAGGAGGCATATTTTCATTGGCTTTTCACCCATTTGTTTCAGGAAAAATTCACCTTAACCAATATGTGAACCGCTTAACGAATCATGGAGCTGTTTTTCATATCCATTACTGGGGAGCAACCCCTAAGCATTATGACAACCAGCCCCATCTACACTCCTTTTTTGAAATCTGTTATGTCGTTGAGGGCAATGGAACATATATTGAGCATGATCAATCGTATCCACTCAACGAACAAACCCTTTTTCTATCACGACCCGATATGCTACATCAAATCCAAAGCCAACAAGGAATGTTTCTTTTGTATGTTGGATTTGAATGCGTGCCATCCGAATCGAAGAAAGAGTGGGTTCAATGGATTGAAAAGGCGAAAAAATGTGTAAATATCGTTCAACATGTAAAGAGAGACTGTATCGCAGTTCCCCTTTGGCAATCTCTGCTCATCCAAGCGACAAAGCCCAAACAGCCCTTTTTTCAGGAATCGGTATCCAGCTTGGCTTATTCACTCATTCTCTCACTTCTTCAAACATTTATTCCGGATCCAGCCAATTCCTACGAGCCAAAGTTATCCAATAATTCTTCCCCTCTTCTGAAGCAAGCAACTTTGTATATCCAAGATAATCTCTCCCGATCTCTGAAACTTACTGATCTGGCCAATTACTTACATGTATCAGAAAGGCATTTATCACGAATCTTTGTGAATGAATTAGGAATAAACTACACCACGTTCGTTCAACAAGAGCGAATCAAACGAGGAGCTAATCTGCTGAAGTCCAGCCATTATTCCATCAAAGAGATTGCGAAAGAAACAGGTTTTTCCACTGTCCATTATTTTACCCGTGTTTTTACTTCGCTCATGGGGATCTCACCGGGACGTTTTCGCGCACTCTATACGAATGAGAGCACGAATCCGTCATAAGGATGTCCGATAAATATAAAAATCTGTCCTTGTTATGAAAAGACGTCAATCATTTTCTTTCCTATAATGTTCACAAAAACTACCAAGTGGTAAAGTTTCTTCCTTGGCTGTCATCGCCTACTAAGAACCCTTTCATTCGGTAAGAATGCATAGGAAGGTAGTTCCAACAATTGATTTCTTACTTTTTTGTTTCGATCTAAAAAAATAAGGAGGTTTTCCGATGACCAAGTCAAGCACCAACTGGGGGATTTTAGGCACAGCTGAAATTGCTCGCAAATGGGTGATTCCTGCACTTCAACCGACCAAAAATGCCAATTTGGTCGCGGTTGCAAGCAGTAGCGGAAAAGCAAAAGCATTTGCGAAACGATTTGGAATCCCAAAGCACTATGACAAATATGACGATCTGCTTGCCGACCCTGAGATTGACATTGTTTATATCCCTCTCCCCAACAATCTCCACGCTCAATGGGTCATCCAAGCAGCCAAAAAAGGAAAACATATACTCTGTGAAAAACCAGCCGCATTAACCGCTGACCAAACCGAAGAAATGATTCGCGTTTGTGAAGAAAACCAAGTGTTCTTTATGGAAGCGATGATGTACCAGTTTCATCCCCAACATCAACGGATCCTGTCCATCATCGATTCGGGGGAGATCGGTGAGATTCAAATGATGCGTGCCAGTTTTTCCTTTGTTCTTAGAAAATTTGAAGGCAACTTTCGAATGAGTAAAGAGATGGGTGGAGGAAGTCTATACGACATCGGCTGTTACTGTATTCATTCAATTCGGAACATTATGCGGAGTGAACCGATACACGTATATGCTGTCGGTACTCATCACCCTGACTACGATGTGGATCTCTCAGCAACCGCAATCTTGGAGCTTGAAAACGGACTCACGGCACATTTCGATTGCAGCATGACCATGAGTGAGCGTCACACGTATGAAGTGATGGGAACCAAAGGAAAAATCGATGTCCCCATCGCATTTGTTCCCCCTGCAGATGGAAAAGGTCGGATCATCGTAACAACCGATGATGGGATCAAACGCGAAGAGACCATAGAGGGCTTTTCATATCAAAATGGAATTGAACACTTTTCAGATTGCGTACTCACGCAAACAGAGCCACGCTATACAAAAGAAAACTGTATTCAGAACATGAAAGTCTTGGAAGCCTGTCACCAATCCATCCAAACGGGAACACCGATCCAATTATTATAAGGAGGATGAACGATGAACAAGGTTCGAATCGGGGTCATTGGCGCCGGAAGAATCGGCAAAATCCATACTGAACATTTGCTTTCCATGCCAGAAGTCCAGGTAAAATACCTTGCTGACCTCTACATTGATCAGATGACAGACTGGACGAAAAATCTTGGAATCCCACATCTCACCAAGAACTATCGAGACATGTTGGCGGATTCTGAAATCGATGCAGTCTTGATCTGTTCACATACGAACACCCATACAGAGATCATTACAGCGGCCGCTGAAGCCAACAAGCATATTTTTTGTGAAAAACCGATCAGTTTTGATCTTGCCCACACATTGAAAGCGCTAAAGACCGTTGAACAACATGGGATCCAGTTACAAGTGGGCTTTATGCGACGTTTTGATCATAACTTTCGACGAGTCTACGAATGTGTAAAGGAAGGAAAAATCGGCACTCCCCATATTGTCAAAATCACTTCCCGTGATCCGGAGTATTCTTCAAAGGAGTACATCAAGACTTCTGGAGGCATGCCGTTTGATATGACCATTCATGATTACGACATGGCACGATTTTTGACAAACAGTGAGGTCGAAGAGGTCTATGTGCAAGGCGCTGTCTTAATCGATGAGGTCTTTGCTGAATGCGGGGATATCGATACCGCGGTCACAACTTTACGCTTTCAAAATGGAGCGATCGGCGTCATTGACAACAGCCGAAAAGCAGCCTATGGATACGACCAACGTGTCGAAGTATTTGGTTCAAAAGGAAGTGTTGCCGTCGAGAATGATTTTGATAACACCGCTACCATCAGTACCGCCGAAGGGATTTATCGGGACAAGCCAAAATATTTCTTTTTGGAAAGATATCACGAAGCATTTCGCACCGAAATCCAATCATTTATCCAATCCATCCTGGATCAGCAAAAAGTGTTTGTTGATGGCAACGATGGATTACAAGCAGAACTGATCGCCCATGCAGCCCATCGATCCTTAAACGATCGACGCCCTGTCACCATTCGTGAAATAAAAGAAGAGTATGCTTGATCCTTCATGTGAGGACAAGGTGAACCCCTTTTGACCTTGTCCTCATCCCTATTGGGTTGATCTCCTCAACATAGACCGGATGATAATAGAAAGATGGCCAAACCATGTGTGAAAGTGGAACCGATAATCCCATGTTTTACACGTACAAAAGCACAGATAATTCCTTCATAGAATGTAAAAGCCAGAATGGGCCATCCAAGATCGGTCACAGTTGTCGCTAAAAAAGCATGTCCCGCTGCAAACATCAAACCGGAAAGAACCGCTGCTTGATACGTTCCCATGATTTCCTCAAAATATCCTTGCAAGTAGCCTCGAAACAATACTTCTTCCATGAAGTTTCCAGCAAGTGCCATAAACAATAATGGAAGCAACAATGAAGTCGCGACCTCTCCTCCTCTTTCAGACACATCCACAAAAAAATACATCCACCAAATAGGGAAAACGACTCCTAAAGCCCCTATGATTCCAACCAAAATCGACTTTCCGGCTGATGCTCCTTTCCATTTTAGGAATGATTTCATAGTTGGATTGGTATAGATAACTCCGACCGTCAGCAAAAGAGAGCTGACTCCCATTCCAAGCAGAACCCAACCATCATGAATAAAACGAACCCATAACACATGTTTCGTCAAACCCAATACCCAAAAACCCATTGGGGTCATGGCATCTCGAATCAGAATAAACCCAAAGATAAGGAGAGAAATCTTAAAAGCAGTTGCCTTGTCCTTTGGAATCAAAAGATAGACCATAGCAATCAACAGACAACCTGGAAGTATCCGAAGAGTGTATTCGAGCATATCGATCATTGGTTTCCCTCATCTCATATGATTGATTAAATCTCTCACACTCTAATATTAATCGTTAAAAGATTCCAAATCCACTTATCAGCCAGATAAACAACAAATCAAACGCTACGAAAAATGGCGGTATGAACATGAGTCGAAAAGATCATTGCATTCCGATCATTGCCCTGATTTTTGCTTTTCTGACAATGACCATCACTCCTGAGCCAGTAGAAGCGGAAATTGGATCATTTCCATCTGAACGACTAAGGTCACGTATCCCCCCTTGATGCTGCAGCAGGTGATAGAACTCCCAGTTTTCATCACCCTCCGCCATCCAGTACAAATTCCTTTCAAACCAGTGATTCGAAACCCACCAAAACAGATTCACTGAAAGAAATGAACATCTTTTAAAATGATCCATATGGCAGTGATCGGGATTTGCGAAAAGGAATATATTGACACTCTACACAACAGAAGCCATGGGATTCTTGGGTCGTAAGCATCCGCAGTTCGTTTCCGTTTTGGACAACGCCCCAGTTCCGGGGTGTGCCATCACCCCGTCCCATGTCGTTCTACAGCACCAAGACGCATGTACCCATTTGGGCGGCGTTTGGTTACCAGAGTACGCTAGACGACTACCCCAGAAATGGCTGGCTATATTGATTGCTCCGTTCCGATCAGCATGGCAGGTATAACCACACTTTATATCCTTCTCGAATTACACAAATGAAACGATCCATTCTGTCTTTCCCTCGATCTGAAAATGCCCCAGTCCATGGGGCAAAATCAGGTGGTGTCCCTTGAAGAAAGGGTAGACGCCATCCTTTGTTGTCAATTTTCCTTGTCCACGCAATACGCTGATGAGCAAAAAATTCCGATCTTGGACCAACCATGAACGACCTTGTGTTTGCCACTTTTGAACAGTGAAAAATTCGTTTTCAATATAGGTCGTAATACGGGTTGATTGATCCACGTGCGTACTTGGCGTGACCCAGTGATTTTGATGCGGAAAACGAATGACTTCTACTGCTTTTTCCAGATGAAGTTCTCTTTTTTGACCGCGCTCATCCACACGATCATAATCGTAGACGCGATAGGTAATATCGGAGGTTTGCTGGGTCTCTAAGACAAGAGTCCCTTTACACAAAGCATGAACCGTCCCACTGGGTACATAGAAGAAATCGCCGGGTTGAATGGGAAAGCGCTGAAACAATGTCCCCCATTCTCGCTGACGACATTTCTGCTGAAACTCTTCTTTCGAGTTGACCGTATGCCCATAAACAATTTCTGCTCCTGGATCACAATCAATAATATACCAACATTCTGTCTTTCCAGCTGCCTCATTTTCCACACTTCGAGCAAAAGCATCATCGGGATGAACTTGGATCGATAAATCTTGATCACAATCCAATATCTTGGTCAATAACGGAAACACATCTCCTTGGGCGTGCCCAAAGAGATATCGATGGTTTTGCCATAACTCACTAAGATCAAATCCCGCATACTTGCCATTGTCGACAATGCTTTTCCCGTGTGGGTGAGCAGAAATTCCCCAGCATTCTCCGGTATGATCAGATGGGATCTCATAGCCAAATGCCTCTCTTAATCTTGTCCCCCCCCATATCCGCTCATGAAACACGGGTCGCAAAAACATCGGCTCGCTCATCAGTCATCCACACCCCTTTTTTTCTCTAGCTGTGGGAAAAATCCAAATAATATTTATATAAATGACCTACATAAAAACACTCGGTGTATTCGTAAAAATCTTCCCTCTTGCATGAAGTGAATCGAGTTCTTTTGAGAACGGGTGTATTTTCATCAATTTTTAAGGCCTCTCTCACCTTTTGATCTGGCAAGATCGCTTCTACGACTTCTCTTTCCTGATCCACACTAATGCCAAGCTGATTTAAATATGCGTAAAAAGAACCGTAATAATCATCTGGATCTAAAGAGAATTTTTCTTCGTATTTGATATGAGTGACGAAATAAGCAAAAGCTTTCTCATCATCTCCACGAATTCGGCGCATGATCAATATTTTGTCACCGATGTCCGCGTTGAGATACAATGCCAACTTTTTATTCGCTGGTGCAATTTCTAATTTAACATCCAGCGTCCGAGCCTGTTTGCCCTTTTCCTTCATTTCTTCGGTGAATCCTTTCACCAGTGTGAAGTTATCAGAAGTATCTTCAAACGGGGTGACAAAGGTTCCTTTGGGGCGTTCTCGATAAAGAAGTTTTTCCTTGACTAATTCATCGATCGCTTTTCGAATCGTAATCCGGCTGACATTATAAATATCACACAAATCTTTTTCGGTGGGAATCTTCTCTCCTTCCTTCCATTTCCCAACTTTTATATTGTCTCTTAAATGTTCAGCAATCTGAACATAGAGAGGAATATTGCTCAATGACGAAACCCCCTGTATCCTGCCTTTCATTGTTATATCATTATAACACAATGCTTGTAAACGATACAAGATCAAACCGATTCGGGTGAGCAACCTGAAATATTTTCAAAAAATGTATTGGCAAAACCCCTCGCCGCTGCTATTATATTGTTATAAAGTTATAATAATATAACGATAGGAGGGGGAAATCATGGCTTATGATCCATACCCAGAGATCAATATCCAGGGGGATTGGATCGCTTATCAAGGGTTTGAAGAGATCGCTACCAAAATCAATCAAGAAATCCATCATCGCCATGCTCGAATAACGACCATTGAGTGCTACCCTGGAACAAATGAAACCATGTTGTTGAACCATCTCATTTTAAAACTAGATCCTGATTTGATCATTCACGCAAATGATGTCTTCTATTCCAACGAAAAAGTTACCAAGATGATTCAACACCATCTTACAGACGATCGCGTCTTTGGCGTCTTTAGCCATCATCGTCTTGAAGACTTTATCGATGCAGCGATGCTTGCAAAAATTAAAGAGCAAATCGATCAACAAAGCGGAAAACGCATTGTGATCTATGGTGTCGGTGCTTCATTGATTCAACAGCCCGATCTTTTCATTTATGCAAATCTATCGCGCTGGGAAATGCTCAATCGATTTGAAAGAAAAACCGTCACAAATTGGAAAGCAGATAATGGCAAGGAAGAAGCTCTTCGTAAAATCAAACGAGCCTATTTTTTCGAGTGGCGGGTCGCTGATCGATTAAAGAAAAAAATCTTCGATCATATCGATTATTGGCTGGACGTCAATCAAAGTGATGATCCAAAAATGATCTCTGGTTCAGCCTATCAAGAGGCATTAACCCAAATTGTCCAAGCTCCTTTCCGGCTTGTTCCCTTTTTTGTCCCTGGTGTCTGGGGAGGAAAATGGATGCAAGAACAATTTCAAGTCAAGAAAGATGAAATCAATTTGGCCTGGTGCTTTGATGGCGTCCCGGAGGAAAATAGCCTCTATCTAAATTTTCACGGAACGCGCGTGGAGGTTCCAGCCATCGATGTTGTTCATCAACGACCGATCGCCCTGTTGGGAGAAAAAGTTTATGGTAGATACGGAACCGAGTTTCCCATTCGCTTTGATTATCTGGATACGATGGATGGTGGGAATCTCAGCTTGCAAGTCCACCCGTTAGTCGAATATGCGCAGGAGACATTCGGGCTTCATTATACACAGGATGAAAGTTACTATGTGATGGAAGCAAAAGACGATGCCGTCGTCTATCTCGGACTGAAAAAAGGAGTCAAAAAGGAAGATTTGATCCGAGATCTTGAAAAAGCCCAGCAAGGAGACAACCCTTTTCCGGATGAAAAGTACATTTACCGAAGAAAAGTCAAAAAACATGATCACTATTCCATCCCTGCGGGCACCGTTCATTCCAGCGGGAAAGATTGTGTCGTTTTAGAAATCAGTTCCACACCCAATCGGTTTACATTCAAACTTTGGGATTGGGGGAGACTGGACTTAAATGGGTTGCCACGACCGATTCATTTGAATCATGGGAAACACAATATACAGATGGATCGCGATGAAGAATGGGTCGAAAGAGAACTTTGTAATCCCATTGAAATCATTGACGAAGGAGATGGATGGCGCGAAGAACGGACAGGATTACACATTCGAGAACCGATCGAAACAAGACGCCATTGGTTTACCAAAGAGGTCGTCCATCAAACCCATGGAAGTGTCAATGTATTAAATCTTGTAGAGGGAGAAGAAGCGGTTATAAAGAGCATCGATGGATCCTTTGAACCCTTTGTGGTTCACTATGGAGAGACCTTTATTATTCCCGAACAAGTCAAAAAATATATTATCGCCCCCCATGGCCCAAGTGCGGGTGAAGAGATTGCAACGATCAAAGCATTTATTCGATAAACGTAAATTAGAAATTGATTGGTATAACATCATAATGTTATAATGATAATATCAATCCTTGAGAGTAAAAGGAGGTTGATCCATATCAAAACCAAAAAAATTGCCAATTGTATTCATCACACACATTGGGATCCGATCTGGTATTTTACGGCACAAGATGCCATGGTGCAGTTTTCTTACAATATGAAAGAGCTGCTGGATGCATTCGAGAAAGGTCTCGTCAAAAACTTTTTCCTAGATGGTCAAACTGCAGCGATTGATGAGTATCTCGAGCTTCATCCTGAGGATCGCAAACGCATCGAGAAATGGGTCAAAGCGGGGAAATTGTTTATTGGACCATTTCACTCGCAATTGGATTGTTTTATTTCAAGTGGCGAATCGGTCATTAATAATTTACGGCTCGGAATCACCCAAGCCAATCGACTCGGGGGTGTATCTAAAATCGCCTATTTGCCCGATTCTTTTGGTCACTCGCAGGATTTCCCCAAAATTTTTAATCAAATGGGCATTTACGATTTTGTGATTAAACGTGGGGTAGGTGATGAATATGGCTTAGGTAGTGAATTTTGGATGGAATCGAATGATGGTAGCCGCATTTTAGTTTGCACCATGCTTTCAGGATATGGGTATGGAACTTATGCTTTCAAGGATGGAACCCTCTTCTCCGATCAAGCAGTGGACTACAACAAAATCGATGTAAAGTCCTTGATTGAGCGATTATTAGAAAAGTCTACAATCAAAGGAGAATTCGTCTTTCCTTTGGGATTTGATCAAAATCCTGCAATCTTAAATATTGATGAACTCATCCAAAAGTATAATCAGGAGTCTGATGAATTTGAGTTTCAGCTAACAACCTGGGAAGAGTATATGCAAAAAATTAGAGAAAAAGGAGAAAATCTCAAAACACATCGCAGCGAACTTTTTTCCACACAATACCACCGAGTACACAAATCGATCTTCTCAGCTCGTTCAGACATTAAGACACTACAAGATCAAGCCGAACGCATCCTTACTTTTGAGGTACAACCCTTAATGTCCATGCTCGACCGTTTGGGAGTCACATATGATCAAGGAATTATTGATAAAGCATGGGAGACACTGATCAAATGCCAAACACACTCATCGGCGACCTTGACTGATGAGACCAATGAATATATCAAAGTCGAAAGCAATAATGCACTAAATATCGCACAAGCAACCAAAGTCTATCTGATGAAAATCATTGCTCTTTCGCTTCCAACGAATCAGAAAAATATCATGCCATTGGTTGTCTATCATACGCTTCCCTATGAACGGGATGTAGAGCTAGAGTTAGACGTTTATACACGGAGTAAAGACTTTAAATTGGTTCAAAATGGAGAGGAACTTCCTTACACCATTGTCAAACAAGAAAGACAGTACGGCGGGGTATTGAGAAAAGATCCAGTCCTGCTGCAAGAGGATCAGTATTTCTATAAAACGACGGTGATTGTGCAGCTAAAAGGATTTCAAGGGATTTCTTACCAGACGATTTATGTTCACGATCATGAAAACGCTACCAACAAAAACTATATCTCTCCTTCCAACCGTTCGATCGAAAACAGCCGCTATCGCATTGAACTGATGGATAATGGCATTCGAATTACCGATAAAAAACTAGGAAAAACATTTGATCGAGCAATCTACATTGATGAATCGGGAGATGAAGGAGATAACTATGATTATTCCTATCCCGATGAAGATATGATCATCCACCACTACTTTGAAACCGCCAGTTGCTCCGCTTACAATGCGGAAGGAATCAGCGAGATGACATTAAACGGACAATTTGATATCCCATCCGATCTTGAACATCGAAGCCAGAAAAATTTGGATTCCACTTTGAAATATACGTTAACGATTCGGTTGCGTGAAGATCATGATGTGATCGAACTAAAAGGATCTTTTCAAAATGAATCCAAAAACCATCGAGTCCGTATTGTTTTCTCAACCGATTTTGCCAATTCTTATTCCTATGCAGGGACACAATATGGATATATTCGACGCGAAACCGAACCTGAGGGGTTAAAGGTCTGGAAGGAAGAAAATTGGTTTGAGGAACCCAGCCCCACCAACCCTCTACTAAATCATGTATCTGCCGTTGGGGATGAATACGTCCTGACTGCCTTTACCCGAAGCGTCAAAGAATACGAGTTTATCGGCGATGGAAAAAAAGATATCGCGTTAACCATCTTTCGTTCCGTGGGGCATTTGGGGCTTCCGGACTTAAATCGCCGACCTGGTCGTCCCAGTGGATTGGATTATAAAATTTTTGAGACACCCGAGAGTCAGTTGATTGGAGAAATCACGTTTGAGATTGGGATCTCTTTCTATGAGCACTTCGATGCCAACCGAATTATGAATGATTATATCAAATATGCAACTGATATCATTTATTATCAAAATCAACCCTTTGACAAAGCAGTGCATGCGATCTCTTACTTCCCAACCAACCCACTTCCTTTCTTTGTTCCCGAACACTATCACTTCCTGTCATTGAAGGATAGTGAGGGAGCTTTTGGAACGGTTGTTAAATCGGCGGATCAATCAGGCTATATCCTTCGCATTTACAATAACGAAAAGAAAGAAGTTCAAGCAGGAACTCTGAATCTCAACTTGGAACAGGCAGAACTGTATACGACCACTCTCCTGGAAACTGAGCTTGAACAAACATCGCCAGAGTTGGACGTATTGAAGCCCGGAGAGCTGCGAAATATTAAAATTGTGAGTCTTTAAGGGGGGGAAAATCAATGAAAAAAATTGTCGGCGTCACCGCCTGCCCAGCAGGCGTGGCCCACACCTATATTGCTGCTGAAAGCATTGAACGTGCTGCAAAAAAATATGGATATGAAATCAAAATGGAGACGAATGGCGCTGCAGGGATTGAAAACGCGCTCACCGACCAGGATATTGAGGAAGCTGTTGCTGTGATCATTGCAGCCGATACCAATGTGGAAATGGAACGATTCCGTGGGAAACCTTTAATTGAAGTCTCTGTCGGGGATGCGATTCGAAAGGCGGATCAAATCATGACGAAAATTAAAAATGGAGAGCTTAAACCGTACTGAATGGATATGAAAGCAACATTTACTGAATGGAGGGAAACAAGATGTCTCGATCGAGAGGGAAAGGATCAGAAATTTACAGACATGTAATGACAGGTGTTTCCTACTTTCTGCCTTTTGTGATTGCCGGTGGAGTATTTATCTCTCTTGCGTTCTTGTTTGACGCGGGAAATGTCGGAACCGAAACGTATGGTTCGACCAATCCAGTGTCGGCTTGGATACTCGAAATTGGGCAATTCGCTTTTTCCCTAATGCTCCCCATCTTAGCTGGTTATATTGCCTATTCAATTGCGGATCGTCCGGGGATCCTTCCTGGAATCGTCGTGGGTTTGATGGCACGAGAAGGAGGATCAGGTTTTATCGGAGCCCTTATTGGGGGTTTTCTAGCCGGATATGTGATTTACTGGATAAAGAAGTCCACGAGCAAAATTCCTAAAACCTTCGAAGGAACAAAAACCTTGATCATCTTTCCCATTGCCGGTTTACTTATTGCCGCTTTAGGCATGATTGCCGTGAATGCAGTCGTGGAACCACTCAATCAGTTCTTAACAACCGCGCTGAAAAATTTAAGTGGGACAAGCTCGATTTTGCTCGGAGCGGTAATTGGTGGAATGTTGGCCTTCGACATGGGTGGACCTGTTAACAAGACCGCCTATTTATTCTCGGTAGCTTCCCTCACTGCTGCAGATGGTTCATCGATCGCAACCATCGTAATGGCTTCTGCAGCTTGCAGTGGAATGACCATCAGTACTAGCTGTGCCCTCGCTACCACCCTGTTTCCCAAAAAGTTTAACGACAATTTAAAAGAAGCTGGAAAAGCGGCCTATGTGATGGGAGCAAGCTATATCGCCGAAGGAGCCATCCCATTTGTCATCCAGAAACCGAAACAGATTCTGCCTTCGATCATAACGGGTGCAGCAGTAGCCGGTGCTCTCACAGCCGCCTTTGGAATTACCATGTCTGCTCCAATTGGTGGCATCTTTACGATCCCACTCACCAGTAACATTCCTTTGTATATCTTATCCTTTGTGATTGGTACACTCGTTTCTACCTTTATGATTGGCTTTTTGATGAGAAATGAAGCCTCGGAGCAAACGTAAGGGGGAAACCGATGGAACTCATTAATCCACATTTGATACAGATCAATGCAACATTCGAGAATAAACACGCCATCTTTGAAAGCGTTTGCAATCTCTTGGAGGCAGAAGGTCGTTTATCCAATCGTCAGCAGTTTTTACAAGATCTTCACCAACGAGAGGAGTCCGCTCCTACAGCGTTGGGACACTTATTTGCCATCCCACATGCAAAGTCCAAGGGCGTAAAACAAGCTTCTCTGGTTTTTATCAAATTAAAAGATGAAATGGAGTGGACAGAGACCGAAAAAGCCCAATATATTTTTGCCATCGCTGTTCCCGAAAAAGACGCCGGGGACAAACACCTTGAAATCCTTGCCATGCTGGCACGAAAGATGATG
>JANWJM010000128.1 GCA_025449475.1 Thermoactinomycetaceae bacterium | reverse complement strand
CCATGATTGTACTTGATGCGATGGCATGATTCCATTGTTGTTTGCTGATCTCGTCTGGATGAAGGGGAGCGAGGTTCCCTAAAAATATTTGGGAGTAGTCATCATTGACGAGGGTTAGGAAATAGGCCAAAATAAATCCAATCACCAACAATGCGGATGCTACAAAGAAAAACTGAAAACGATGATAAAATAATTGCGGAAAGTCGTGGAGATAGAATTGACTGATCGATCGCCAATGATTTTTCTTTTTGGCTCCATAAATGATATTATGTGAACGGATAACCAAGGTTTTTAAATAGTCGGTGATT
This sequence comes from Thermoactinomycetaceae bacterium, assembly GCA_025449475.1. Lineage (GTDB taxonomy): Bacteria > Bacillota > Bacilli > Thermoactinomycetales > Thermoactinomycetaceae > JANWJM01. The sequence continues at coordinate 7,415 of JANWJM010000128.1, read as the reverse complement.
TCATGGGCATGAAAGTAGGTTTGTGCATACGCGAAGTGAGCGGATACTTGACGATAAAGAAGTCCTAGTTGGTTCATTTGGTTCTTTGTTGGGTTTCTTCCAACAGATGACAAGAGTGATTCTAATTGGGACCAAGTGGCTTGATGATGATCAATAAAAGGCTGTACTTTTTTGGGAATTGACAACCAACATACACCTCCGCTTGTAGTCTACCATAAAAAGTAGCAAGGAGATGAGTGCGATTCGAAATATCGTTTCGATTTCGACGCCTGAACATGTAAAGGTACCTTTTGAAACTGCTGGTATTGGCACACGTTCGTTGGCCAAATTGGTTGATTTCTTCTGTGTGGGAGGGGTGCTGATTCCGCTGGGCTTGGTCACTTATACGGTGTTATCGGTTTTAAGTTTAGCCACCTCTTATCTCATTCCCTCAATCTTGGTCGGGGTTTCCTGGGTTTTACTTGCGTTTGTTCCAATTATGTACTTTACTTTTACAGAGTATTGGTTGAAGGGACAAACACTGGGAAAAATGATTTTCAATCTACGAGTGATTGCGGATGATGGTCAAAATCCAAGTTTTTCGTCGATTTTTTTGCGAAATGTGATTCAGTTGGTAGATCTGTTACCTGGTTTTTATTTATTAGGATTGGTCACGATTTTTTTTCACCCGAAAGAGAAAAGGATTGGCGATTTGGTCGCAGGAACGCTTGTGATTCAGGAAAGAACGACACAGATGAAAAAGATTGCTTTTTACCATACGACGCTCAGCCTATCCAAAAAGGATAAAGAAGATTTCAAGTTGTTAACGGTGATATCCAGCGAGTTTTTTCGAATACTGGAGTCGTTTTTAGGGAGAAGGAAGGATTTAGAAGAAGGACGTCGGCGGGTGTTGGCAGATCAGTTGATCAAAGCAGGTTGGCCAAATATCGAGGTATATGCTGGGAAAGAGGAGTTGTTTTTAGAAAAGATTTACTTATACCTGCGTGAGCATCATTATGTAGCAGATCAGCCGGTTTTAGTTTCGGAATATTATTCAAAATAGGGGTTATCCCTGAAATGGGAAACCCCTATTTTGTTCGTATTCGTTTCCGATTAATTATCCAGATACTGATCAAGAAGAGAAGGGTGGTGAGGATGCTCCCCTCGGCACCAAATTCCCCGCCAGATAACCAAGGGTTGTTGTTCGGTTCGATTTGAATGATGGAATGGCTGGAGAGACCTGAGACATGAAATCCATAGATTCCTCCCTGAAAAAGGTTCCACGACCAATGAAAGCCGATGGGGATCCAAATGCCTTTGGAATGTTGACGGAATAATCCAAGTACGATGCCAGCGAGAAAGATATTGAATAAGGGGATGGGGTTGGACAACGCATTTGGATTAAACGCATGAGCGATCGAAAATAGGAAAGAGGTGGTCAAAAGGGTTGTACCGGTTCGATGAAAAAGTTTTTCCGCTAAAGCATATAAATATCCTCGAAAAAGTAGTTCTTCCTGAAAGGAGACAATAAAGAAAAGAATGGTCAACGAAATCAGGTGGCTGACGTGTTTGGAGGAAAGTTGAATATCGCGAATCTGTATAGCTCCAAAGATCCAAATTATGAAGAAGACGAGGCTAATGAGTACGATGCCAAAGAAAAATCCTTTTCCATGAAGATAAAAGCTATTGGGTTGGCTGATTCCTAGATCAAGTTCTTTCTTACGATCAAAGAGTAGAAGCATTAGGAAAGTGGCTAATGCGATGGAAGGAAAAAAGAGTTGGACGTCGGATGGTAAGGCGTAAGCGGTAATCTGCTGGAATAATATTGTTAAAGCGAATACGGAGATGAATCGACCACCGAAGATAAAGATTTGTTTCAATGATAGGCTCCTTTCATTTCATTCGATGTATCAATGAAATAATAGAGAGTTGAAATCGTTTTGTCAATTCGATGATTGGCTCAAGCGGTTGTATGCTACATAGAAACATCAGCATTGGTCATACTACACCATAAATCCAGACAGGTAAAGTTGATTCAATATCGTGGTCTTTCTTATCATTGCATGCAGGAGCGGTAATCTTGGTCAATAAAGAAGCAAGAGGTTTGGATGATCGACCCCTGATTAAACCTATGGAGCCAATATTGATAAAAGAGATGCCCAAAAAGTCGGACTGTTTGGCCCAAGTGAAATGGGATGGAATCCGATTGCTAGCCTATGTTCGCAAAGGGAAGGTACGACTTTATACTCGAAATCATCGCTCACGTACATTAACTTACCCTGAGATTGTGATGGATCTTCGCGCTCAATTTCCTTCTCAAGAGTTAATTCTGGATGGAGAGTGTGTCTCGTTCAAAGATGGTAAGGCGAATTTTTTTCAAGTGCTAAAGAGGGATCGAATGAAGGATTTGGATAAGATTAAAGAGATGATGAAGGGGTTTCCTGCTGTCTATATGGTTTTTGATCTGTTATATCTGAACGGCGAATGGTTGACCAGTTATCCATTGGTGGATCGATTGGATCAGCTAAGTTCTCTGCTGATATCGACTCCTTTTGTGCAGTTGTGTTCGACGATTGAAGATGGAGGTCGGCTATGGAAGTACATTAAGACAAGAGAATGGGAAGGCATGGTTCTCAAGAAAAAAAGGAGTGTCTATCATGCAGGAAAAAAGCATCGGGACTGGAAAAAAGTAAAGGTGACTCAAAAGATTGAGGCATTTGTGATTGGGGTGACGTTTCGTTCCAGAAAGGTCAATTCTCTGATTGTTGGCATTCACGACGATGATGCTTGGCAGTATATAGGAAAGGTTTCTTCCGGTCTTTCTCAGAAAGAGATTGAGCTGATTACTAACTGGGTGGCTTCCGTTCGGATCGATGAGCCTCCTCAAGTTGATGTTCCATTGGAAAAGCAAAAGATTGTATGGGTTCCCCCGCATTTAAAGGTGAAGATTTCGTTTTTTGAGTGGACTCCCTCTGGGACGTTACGTTCACCAGTTATTCAAGGGTATTCTTTTCAAAAATAATGGAGTAAGTGAGAGATGGAATCGTTTCGTGAGGTTAAGATTGATGGATATGTGTTGCGAATCACCAATCCTGATAAGGTGTTGTTTCCAGAAGAGGGGATCACCAAGTGGGATTATGTTCTTTTGTGTGTGCAGCTCGCCCCATACTTGTTACGATATACACGTAAGCGTCTGCTCACGATGATTCGTTATCCGGACGGGATTCATGAATCTTTTTTTTATCAGAAGAATGTTTTGCATCCCTATCCAGAATGGGTGATGACGCGTAAGGTTGGATCGATCGAGTATATTTTGCTCAATAATCTTCCTACTCTTGTCTGGTTGGCAAATTTGGCATGCTTGGAGTTTCATACGTCTTTTCACTACTATTGGAATGAATATCCAACGGAATTGGTGTTCGATTTAGATCCAAGTACTTCTGATTTTCAAAAAGTAGCTGAAGTGGCGCTCGAGACAAAAGAACTATTGGAGCGCTTGAATCTGATCGGTTGTGTTAAGACTTCAGGTGCGAGTGGTCTTCAAATATATATCCCGATCCAAGAGGGGTATACGTTTGAAGAGACACGACGTGTCAATTTTTTTATCGCAAGATATTTGGTGGAGAAACGTCCGGATCTTGTGACGATCAATCGCAAGGTGAAAGAGCGTGGTGAAAAGGTCTATTTTGACTATCTACAACACTGGCATGGTAAAACCTTGATTGCTCCCTATTCACCTCGTGCAACGGTCAAGGCGACTGTTTCGACGCCGATCGATTGGGAAGAGCTTTCCGGATTAGGTTCACCAGCCTTTTTTACCTTAAAGACGATTCATCAGCGAATCAAGGAGAAGGGAGATCTTTTTTCTCCAATTGCCGAAGGGTCTCGGATGGATTTGTCGGAAATTCTTCGATTTATAGAAAGTCATAAGATATGAGAAATGATGAATTGTAATTGCTAGTGATTTCCACTATCCTTGAAAGGGAGGTGAGAGTAATTGAGACGTTTATTTATACATGCTTGGATCATTTCCATGGAAGAAGAAGATCCTTGTTTTCGTGGAGCATTAGGGATCAATGGAAAAACGATTGATTATGTAGGTTCTGTACCGCCTGAAAAGGTCATGGATGCATATGATGAGGTGATTGATTTAAAATATAAGCAAGCCATTTTACCCGGTTTTGTGAACACACACGGTCATGCAGCGATGTCTCTCCTTCGCGGATATGCGGATGATTTGCCGCTTCAAGAATGGTTAGAAGAGAAGATGTGGCCGATAGAAGGACGCTTTACTGAATATCAAGTGAGAGCAGGGACACAGTTATCTGTGCTCGAGATGTTAAAATCGGGAACCACCTGTTTTCTTGATATGTATGATCGGATGGATGTGGTTGGTGAGGTTGTACTTGATGCGGGAATGCGGGCTTCCTTATGCCGGGGCGCGATTGGATTTGGAACCGAGGAGTTACGAAAGCGGAAACTGGAAGAAGCTGTGAAATTCGCACTCGATTGGAAGGGTGCGGGAGATGGAAGGATTTCGACGATGCTTGCTCCTCATTCGCCCTATACGTGTGATCCTCAATATTTGAAACGGTTTATTGAAAAAGCGATTGAACATCGAATTCCGTTACATACACATATGTCTGAAACCTCTCGAGAGGTTGCGCAAAATGTGGAGGAATATGGTAAACGTCCAGTTGAGCATCTACAAAAGTTGGGTTTTTTTGATCCACCTTCGTTGGTAGCTCATGCTGTTCATGTCAATGATGAAGAGATTGAGATATTGGCTGAATACGATGTTAAGATTTCCCATTATCCAGGAAGCAATCTCAAGTTAGGGAGTGGCATCGCCCCTATTGGACGGATGATGGAAAAAGGGATTCGACCATCGCTTGGCACAGATAGTGCCGCAAGTAATAATAATCTAGATATGCTGGAAGAGGTTCGTCTCGCAGCCTTAATCCATAAAGGGGTTCATGAAGATCCGGAAGTGGTTTCTGCTACCACTGCGTTGAAAATGGGTACCCTATATGGTGCGGAAGCCCTGTTTTTGGAAGATCAGATTGGGAGTCTTGAAGTGGGGAAAAGAGCTGATTTTATCACGATGAATTTGACAGGCGCTCATATGTATCCCATGCATCATCTGATTTCTCAGATTGTTTATGCCGCATCGATAAAGGATGTTTCAGATGTGTTTATTGATGGAAAACAAGTAGTGAAAAAGGGAGAATGTCTTACATTGGATGAGGAGAAGATTTGCCATGAGGCAACTCGAGCGTTTGAGGCTCTGAAACCATAAAGAAAGAGGGCTTGTCGAACCATACTGTATCGACAAGCTTGTAAATGGTATTTTTCGGTAGATGCATAGACAGGAAAAAATTTTGTTAAAATATAATCAAAGGTTGTATTGTTCGACGATGTCGATGTCGATATGAAATCTTATGGGAATCTCTTCGTCTGCTTCCCAGATTCGATCAAAAGCAGCAGGGGATAACCAAGTTTCCAGATAGATTTGTTGTATCGTCGTGTCATCGATGGGAAATGAGGCTTCCAGCTTCGGATTCATCTTTTGAGGGGATGGAGAAGACAATGGTTCTTCACCTCCCTTGATCTTTAGTATCACCGAAGTTGACTCGGTTATGATTAACACATTTTTCTCTTCGGCCCAATTTTTTTTGGTGGTTAGGGTGAATATAGGTGGTCATTGACTTTGGATTACATTGGTTCTACACTAAGGATTATATAAAAAATGGAACGATGATTCATGCAAATAAAACGGAGGTTTCATGATTGGTCGATAAGGATGTCAATGGAAGTGTGCTCAAGGAGTTGGAAAAGGTTTCGCTATCTGAGAAAACGATTCATGATATGGCATCAATTTTTCGAGCTCTGGCCGATCCGACGCGTATTCGAATTATTCATACATTGACGAAGTCGGAGATGTGTGTACACGAATTATCACATGTTCTGAATATGACGCAATCCGCCATATCGCATCAATTGAGATATTTGAAAAATTTGAGAATTGTAAAGAGACGGAAGGAAGGGAGGAGTGCTTTTTATAGTATTGATGATGAGCATATCCTGACTTTATTGATCACAGGCTTTCAACATGCTTCCCATGAATAAGAGAAAAGGCTTGAAAAGTCAGCTTCTTGACATTGTCATCCTACTGGTATCATGAACCCGAAGTTTTATCCTCACTGTTAGGTATGGTATCCTCACGATTGATGATCCTCCCAACCATGATTCTCCAACTGATGGATAACTCCCACCGTTTTGAAAAAAGGTGGGAGGCGATTGGTAGTGTGAAAGTTATTCTCCCCACCGGGGAAATTCTCCTGTATCGATGCCGAATAGATCGAGTGCTCGTCCCACTGTATGATCGACAATATCATCCAGTGTTTTCGGGCGTGTATAAAAAGCAGGAACAGGTGGTGCTACGATGCCACCGCTTTCTGTAAGGGTCAACATATTTCTAAGATGCCCTGCTGTCAGAGGGGTTTCCCGAAGTAATAGAACCAGACGTCGGCGGTCTTTCATGACGACCTCAGCTGCACGTGTGAGTAGGTTATCGGTGATACCATTGGCGATCGCGGACATAGTCTTAATGGAACAAGGGGCAATGACCATGCCCATTGTATGAAAGGAGCCACTTGAGATGGCAGCCCCAACGTCTTGAATGCCATAGTTTATATCGGCGAGTTGTCGAAGTTCTTTGATGGATAGGTCGGTTTCATAGTGAAGTGTCATCTCTGCAGCTTTTGAAACAACCAGATGAGTTTCGATGTTATGTCGCCGGAGGACTTCTAAAATCCGAATGCCATAAATGATTCCTGTTGCTCCGCTGATTCCTACGATCATGCGTTTCTTTTGAGTCATGTTATGCCTCCAATTGTCTAGGATTCTTTCAATAAGGATTGAATCTCTTTTTCGATTTTTTTGGGGGTGGTGGTTGGTGCATATCGACCAACGACTTCGCCTTTTTTGTTGACAAGGAATTTGGTGAAGTTCCATTTGATTTCATCTGTGATGAGTCCTGAGGACTGTGTGGTTAAGTATTGAAAGAGAGGATGTGCATTTTCACCTTTGACATCCACTTTTGAAAATAGCGGGAATGTCACTCCATAATGCGTTTGACAAAAGGAGAGGATCTGTTGATCGGTTCCCGGTTCTTGATTCATAAATTGGTTGCAAGGAAAGGCTAATATCTCGAACCCCTTTGGTTGGTAAGTGGTATAGAGTGATTGAAGTTCATGTTATTGGGGCGTAAAGCCACACCGACTCGCTGTGTTCACAATAAGTAATACTTTTCCTTGGAAGGTTGATAGGGAGAGTTTGTCACCTGTTATGGTATGAGCAGAAAAGGAATAAATACTCATGGATCAGCCACCCATCATATGTTATTTACGAAGATCTCTATTGAGTGTAATATT
>JANWJM010000127.1 GCA_025449475.1 Thermoactinomycetaceae bacterium | reverse complement strand
TAAAACAAGATCCCTATTTTTCCTATATCCCTAAAAAAGAGATTCTTCCATGTCTTCACGCCTCAATCGCCGGGGGACAAAAGATGGCGAAACATCAGGCTGAACACACGAATTATAAAGATTTACTAAACCGCCTGCTCGAACAAGGTTTAAGGATTCGCTTTCGTCAACAACACCATACTCACCCGCAGGTGCGGGCTCAATACACACACCCACCTCACACTATTGAGGTTTATCGGAATTCCATTCAACAAATCCAATCCTTTTTTCAACAATCAATCACCGCTGTGGATGAGGAGGATCTCATCTGCTTGCATCTTTATCATGAATTTTTCCATTACCTTGAAAAGAAGGACAAGAGACTTAAACTTGCAAAATGTACCATCAAGCAATGGGGACCTTTTGCGATCAAACGACGATTACAGAGCTTTCGCGAAATTTCAGCTCATGCCTTCACACAATCCATGATGAAGCTCGACTGGTCTCCTCTCTTACTTGATCGGTTAATCTACTACACGCAACAAGGTTGGACCCATGCACAAATTCGAGAGCAGTTTGCAAAAGTTAAAGAGGAGATACAAGCCTTGGAAAATGAGAATGAATAAAAAACATCGCCTTGTTCAGGATTCATGGGTCATCATGGACAAATTTTTTTGTTTCTTATTTTGATATTTCGTGATACATGTTTTGAGGACTTGTTCGATGATGTCTTCGATCTGCTCTTCTTTCTCCAGTGACTCCATAAAATCAGCAATCTCTCTGACTTTATCAAGCGGAATGGGTTCCTCCGGCTGTTCTCTTTGTAAATACTGGACAAGATCTTCAACGGTCAAAGAAAAACGGAGAATCTGCCGATAGCGATCAATCTCTGGCATTCCCCCCTCTTCTGGACGATGAAATGTCAATGATTTTCGATCCCATTTTGGCTTTAACTGACGATTTAGATAATAATATAAAGCCGATCGTTCTTCATCGTTTTTCCTTTTTACAAAACAAAGAAAATGAAAGTGATGGCGGATCGAATGAACCACCGTTTCATCATCACTGGCTAGATAATTGTAAATCGTTTCTTTGATATTTCTCGTCTTTTCGATATACTGCAATTGGTATTGTTGATCGTAAAAAAGAAGAACACCCGGGTGGTCTGGGAGAGCCGATCCCTCTTTATTGACTCGCGTCGTTGGACGCATTAAATCTTGCAACGCGAGATATCCCACCCAATCTCCTGGGGAGAACAACAATCGATATTTTTTATGATAACGCAATCCCCCAAATCCTTCCGGTGAATGTTCCAACCCAAACTGATCATCTGTCTTCAACGATTTCAAAATAAATACGTCTCTTTCTTCTCCCCAACGAGATTTTTTCTTGATTTTATCGACTGCCCGATAGTCGTGATTGGTGTATGTATCGCGCAATATATCACCGATCTTAAAATGATAAATATCGACTTCATTTTCATAGGGAGCATAGAAGTCCAGTTTTCTTCCATCGATCTTGATATCTTCGAGCCACTTACGATTCTCATCTTTTGGTGCCCATAGATGTTGAAACAGCTTAAGCATCTCGATTTTCACCCTCTTTTATCCTTCGGACAAATTGCCTTGCACGTTCGGCTAACTGGTCAAATTTGCCGGATCGAACAATCGTCGGATCAATTAAATGATTCCCTACCCCTACTGCCATGGCTCCTGCTCGCAAATATTCGGGAAACTGATCAACTTTCACCCCTCCTACTGCGATCAACGGAATCCGATCCAAAGGTCCCTGAATCGCATCCAGATAACGAGGTCCTACAAAAGAGATGGGAAACACTTTTACCGCACTGGCTCCAAGCTCCACTGCATGAGCGATTTCAGTTGGTGTAAAGGCTCCAGGCCAGATTTCAATTCCTTGCCTCACTGCATACGTGATCACTTTGCGGTTGACATTGGGCGTAATGAGATATGTTGCACCAGCCTGCAACGCCTCCTTCGCCTGCGGGACATCTAAGACTGTACCAGCCCCAATATGGATGAAAGCTCCATATTTTTCTTTTAACTTGGCGATACTGACCGCTGCATCCGCTGAATTCATGGTTACCTCAATAAAACGTATCCCCCCTTCCACCAATGCTTGAGCAGTCTTCATCAGCACCGCACCATCTAATCCACGTATAATGGCGATAATTTTTTCCTTATGTAATTCTTGAATAAGATCCATATCGATCACACCTATTTTATAATTATAAAATAATCGATTTTTTAAAAAAAGAGGTTAGAAGCCGCTACAAATCCCTTTTGGACAATCTCTTTCTATGCGCTGCCACTTCATCAGCAGAAGTAGAAGTATTCTAAGTGCAAATTTGGTAAAATAAAAGAGTGATCATATCGTACAAGAAGTGGATCGAAAAATGATCTTCTTACATATCTTTATCAAAGTAAAGGAGTAAACATGATGGTTTCAATCAAAGAAGCGATTTATGATCTGATCGTCGAAACATCCACCAATTTACCGCCGGATGTACGCTATGCTATCCGCAAAGCAAAAGAGAAAGAAGACGAAGGTACCCGTTCCGCACTCGCACTCACGACCATTACCGACAACATCCAAATGGCAGAAACCAATGTTTCACCGATTTGCCAAGATACAGGTTTGCCTACTTTCATTATCCATGTTCCCGTAGGCATAAATCAACTCAAACTGACAGAACAAATCATTGAAGCGGTGCGAGAAGCGACACAGGATGGAAAACTCCGCCCCAACTCCGTCGATTCCCTCACAGGAAAAAACAGTGGAGACAATATCGGGATCGGAACCCCTGTTATTCATTATGAACAATGGGAAAAAGATGAAATAGAAGTCCGCCTAATCTTAAAAGGTGGCGGATGTGAAAACAAAAATATTCAATATAGTCTACCTTGTGAACTCCCTGGGTTGGGTCGAGCGGGGAGAGATCTGGATGGCATTCGAAAATGCATTCTTCATAGTGTTTATCAAGCGCAAGGACAAGGCTGTAGTGCCGGTTTTATTGGTGTCGGAATTGGCGGTGATCGCACAACTGGATACGAATTGGCCAAAAAACAACTCTTTCGTCCAGTCCATGACACCAATCCGATTCCTGAGCTCAACGAATTAGAGGATTATATTCTTACAAATGCAAACCAACTCGGTATTGGAACCATGGGCTTTGGCGGAAGCGTCACCCTTCTCGGATGCAAAATCGGTGTCATGAACCGCATTCCTGCTAGCTTTTTTGTCTCTGTTGCCTATAACTGTTGGGCTTTTCGCCGCCAAGGCGTAACCATCGATCCACAGACAGGGAAAATCATGGATTGGTTATACAAAGAAGCTCCTCCGATTCAAGAGCAGTCACCGACTGAGAGGAAGCAGCCTTCATCCCAACGAGTGATCGAATTAACAACACCTCTCTCCGAAGAAGAGGTTCGGCAGTTAAAAGTCGGCGATGTGGTCGTTTTAAATGGCTTGATTTACACTGGTCGCGATGCATTGCATAAATATTTGATCGATCACGACGCCCCGGTAGACCTAACCGATAGCGTGATCTACCACTGTGGACCCGTTATGCTAAAAGATAAAGACGGAAATTGGAGAGTGAAAGCAGCGGGACCTACGACCAGTATTCGGGAAGAGCCGTACCAAGCAGAGATTATAAAAAAATTTGGGGTTCGAGCCATTATCGGGAAAGGTGGCATGGGCACTAAGACGTTAAAAGCTCTGCAAGAACACGGTGCTGTCTATCTCAACGCCATTGGGGGTGCAGCTCAATATTATGCCGACTGTATAACCGACGTAGAAGGAGTTGATTTCCTGGAATTTGGTATTCCTGAAGCAATGTGGCATCTCAACGTGAAAGGATTTGCTGCCATTGTCACAATGGATGCACATGGGAATAGTTTACATGAGGATGTTGAAAAAACAGCCCTAGAAAAACTATCACAATTCAAGGATACTGTTTTTAAATAAAATGCTTCCTTGTTCACATTCCAAAGTGAAAAGGGACAATGAAGACGGCTTATTCTCAGCCGTACAGATCGGGGGGATGAAGCCCTGCTTGAATAAATTGTAAAATCTAATTATAATTAAAGAATAGAACGATTAAAGCGAAGAATGGAAAAATTCAACATATACTTGAGGGGGTTTCATAGTGAAACGTTGGAGAAACTTGGGGATATTATTCCTAGCCGGAATGATGGCGATTGCGGTTGCTCTACCTAATCCTTCCTTTGCTGACAAAATTGTAGAACAAACTGTTGTGACATTGGGTGCAGACCTGACCGAAGCCCAACGAACAGCGATTCTCAATGAAATGAATGTGGGTTCAGATGTGAAAACGGTTGAAGTGACAAACCAAGAAGAACACCAATATTTAGGTAAATACATGAGTAAGGATACGATCGGTACAAAAGCGATCTCTTCCGCCAAAATCGTTCTTAACGATAATGGAAAAGGAATTTCCGTGAAGACCCACAACATCACACATATCACCGAAGCGATGTATGCCAATACAGCCATTACAGCAGGAATCAAAGACGCAGATATCTACGTCACAGCACCATTTAAAGTTTCAGGAACTGCAGGATTGACAGGCATCATTAAAGCGTTTGAAGAAGCAACAGGGAAAAAGATTGACGAGGATAAAAAACAAGTCGCCAATGAGGAGCTTGTCCGAACACAAGAATTGGCGAAAGAAATCAACGATAATACCAAAGCCGTTCAATTTATGAACCGCCTCAAAGAAGAGGTAGCTAACGAAAATCCCAAGACGAAAGATGAATATCGAGATATTATAATCAATGTTTCAAATGAGTTTAATATCAATCTGTCCAATCAAACCATCAATGAACTCATCGATTTCAGTCAAAACTTCTCCAAACTGGATATCGATTGGGATGTGATCAGCGATCAATTTAATAAACTTCGCGGTGATATCAAAGGAATCATTGATTTTAAAGAAACCCAAGGGATTATTGACACGATTCTTGAATGGTTAGGCGACCTATTTAGTTCAATTGGGGAGTTCTTCACCTCTTCTTCATCCAGACAATCGTAAACGATTGCCCACCCTCTTGGTTT
>JANWJM010000126.1 GCA_025449475.1 Thermoactinomycetaceae bacterium | reverse complement strand
CCACTTTGATCCCTTTGGGAGCCCATAAATCAATCACCGCATTTTCCTTTCCAGTCGAAATAAATCCTAAACCTGCAATCACAATATCTTCTTTCTGTTGACCGGACAAGGCAATGCGATGTCTTGTCCATTCAGGAAGCTGACCGGGTGTGAGAGGAGGAATCAACATCTTGCCAAGATGTTTTTGTTGGATTTGATCGGCATTCGCTCGTTTGGTTCGATGAATTCGTAATTGATTAGAAACATAACAAACAAACGGTTGTTGTGTGCCTTGAACATAATCCAATCGGCTCAAACCACCCAAAAACAAGGTTTGCTGATCCTGCAACTGATAAATTTTTGGTTTTAATTCCTGACTTGGCAATACAATCTTTAATTCTTTGGGGGTTAACCATTCGCTAAGACGATCCTTCCGAAACAAACCGGGAGTATCGATGATTGCTTTTCCATCCGAAAAGGGAATGCGTATCGTGTCCAAAGTGGTCCCTGGATAGCGTGATGTAGTAATGGGATGCTCAAGTTGTAGCAAGCGATTGATCAATGTCGATTTTCCTACATTGGCTGTACCAATTACATATACATCACGATCTTTTCTTAGCGTATTGATTTCAGCAAGTGCTTCCTCGATCCACCAGCCCTTTTCTGCACTGCAAAGATGTATACCAACAGGGAAAATGCCATTCTCTTTCGCCGACTGTTCCACCCACTTCTTTAACTTCGCATGCTTGGTTGACTTAGGAAATAAATCGATCTTGTTTGCTAACAGATAAAGCGGATTCTTGCCAATATGGCGATGAACGCCTGGAATGAGGCTTCCTTCAAAGTCAAACAAATCAACAACTTGAACAATTAAGCTGTCTGTTTGCGCAATGTGAGATAATACCTGCAAATAATCAGATGAGTTGGGCTCGATTGGTAATATTTCTTGATAATGACGGATTCGAAAGCATCGTCTACACAATAAATCTTCCGAAGACTCGGCTTGTTTATGGGGGGGAACAAATCCGAATTGATTGGGATCTTCAGATTGAATGGTCACTCCGCACCCCATACATGTTTGTATTACCTTTTTCAATGTTTTTCCTCCCAACGAAAATACCCGTTTTTCTTCATCCACCGAAATATGAATCGCTCCACTCTTCGATTAATCCGAGTAAAGAATCCTTCCGTTTCCGACATCGGAACTACCAGTATCGTATATAAACCCATCCGATTTCCGCCTAAGACATCTGTTAACAATTGATCACCGATCACAACGGTTTCATGTCTTTCAGTTCCAAGGAGTTTCAACGCTTTTCGAAATGCTTGTGACAATGGTTTTTTAGCTGTATAAATAAAAGGCACATCCAATGGATAACAAAAATGTGAGACTCGTGCCTTTGAATTGTTGGAAACAACAATCACTTTGAATCCCATCGATTGAATGTTTCGCAGCCATTCGATCAGTTCAGGCGTCGCTTCTGGTTGTGTCGCTTCCACCAACGTATTATCCAAATCAATAATAATCGATTTCATCCCTTGATCCTGAAGTGCTAAGATATCGATGTTATAAATCGACGGAACATACATATTGGGGATCACCAATTTTAACACAGTCCCACCTCTTGAATTTTTCCTATTTATCTTAAAATATTTAAACAATCCCTTTCTTCGATTGTAGTTTATCACAAGGCTAGGAAAGTTTTCATCCTCTATCCTTTCGCAATCTCCTTTATCTATCCATATATGAATAATCATGTTTTTGGTTCTACTAATAATCATCATTTAACCTTGTAAAATCATCCAATTAACAATAAAATAGAAACAGTCATTATCTATATAAATTCATAAAGGAGGAAATTCAGTGGAGAGTTTTTATGGGGATCCCACTACGACGAATACATCCGGTCAAGGCGAGCATGCGGTAGTTCCACCCGAAATTCAAAAATGGAATTGGGGCGCCTTTTTCCTTAGCTGGATATGGGGGATCGGGAACCAAGTTTGGATCTCTTTTTTGACTTGGGTGCCTTTTGTGGGATGGATCATGCCTTTTGTACTAGGAGCCAAAGGAAGCGAGTGGGCATGGCGAAATAAAGAATGGAAAAGTGTCGAACATTTTCAAGAAGTACAGCGTAAATGGGCAAAATGGGGCCTCATTATCTTTGTGATTAGTTTAGCTTTTATACTGTTTGTATTGGTGATCTCACTTATCGTGATCCCTTTGATTTTTAATAATAGTTTTTATAACAGTCAAAGCATTTTCCAAAGTCCGCTAGAGGATATAAACAACTATCCCAACGTTCAGCCGCATAATAATAACAACTTTAATAACTTCAACTCTTACTAAAAAAGAGCTGGGACTCGAACCCAGCTCCTCATCCTTTTTCAGAGCGTTGTCGCTGTTGATTTCGGCGATAAATCAACCATACAACCCCTAAAATAATCACAACTGCTACGATAAGAATAAACCCCAGCTTTTGACTTATATCTAAAAACCGCTGAACAGTAGCGATATTTCCTCGATTTCCAATAAACAACAAAAGAGTACTCCAAGGAAAAATCCCTAAATAGGTCAGCAAAATAAAACGCCAAATTTTCACTCGACTTATCCCAGAGATATAGGAGATATAGTTCCCAATACTAAGCGGTCGAGATAAAGCAATACTCCATTCCCCATATTTTTTAAACCAATTTTGAGCCTTTGCTATCTTTTTCTCATCGAATCTCTTTTTGGAATATTTTTCCAACTTATGACCGATTCCATACGGAACCAATGTAAAAATCGTATAAACGACACTATTGGCTGCCGACAATAACACCAATTTCCATGAACTCACATTCATGATATATCCATAAATTAACATAAATAACGCACCAGGAAAGGGTAAGGAGGAAGCCTCGAGAGCTGTTGCCGCAAATAGACCCAAAACTCCACATTTTTCTAGAAAATCCAAAGCAAATTGCAGCATTCGCCCACTCCTAAAGAAATTATTTTACTATAGAGAGGTTCACATCATTATTTCATTATAAAACAAAAATAAGTAAAAGAAAATATCGAAGCAACAATTCCTATTTTCTTCCTTTTCTTATATTATTTTCATGATAAATTTTATTCCAAAATTTGAAAATTTCTCGGAAATTGTGTTAATCGTTGATAACCATCATCAGATATATATACATCGTCTTCGACTCGAACGCCCCCTACTTTTGGTATATAAATGCCTGGTTCAATCGTGATGACCATTCCTGGCTGGAGGTATCCTCGATGATCGCCACTAATGGAAGGATATTCATGAATTCCTAATCCCAATCCGTGACCGGTTCGGTGAATGAAATACTCCCCCCAACCTGCTTGCGTGATTATAGAGCGAGCCGCGTGATCGATATCACCAATTTGAGTTTGAGGTTTGCAATGTCTCAATGCAGCTTGTTGTGCTTGCAATACAGTCTCCATCATCTTTTTCTGTCTTTCCGTAACGGATTGAAAAGCAAATGTACGTGTGAGATCGGAGCAATAGCCATTAATTCGTACACCGAGATCGATTAAGATAAGATCCCCTTCCTTGAGCCGGGTTCGATCGGGTCGACCATGCGGTAAGGCTGTCTTTTCACCAAATAAAACAATGGTCTGAAAGGCCATTTCTTGAATTCCTTTTCTCTTCATTTCAAATTCAATTTTTGCAACGATGTCTAATTCCGTGCAACCTTCTTTGATGGACGCTACTCCGATCTGCATGGCTTCATCAGCGAGTTGACAGGCTTCCTGTATATTCTTGATCTCGTCTTGATCTTTAATCATACGAATTTGATTGATGGCGTGATCTGCTCCTATCATCTCCACTCCCTTGGGTAAGACAGTCATCAATTGTTCCACTCTTGAATAAACAATTGACTCTTTTTCAATCGCCATAGTATTTATCTTTATTAGGTCTTGATCAAACTGAGACTGAAAAAGACGCCACGGATCTTGGGCATCATCATAGCTAATTGTCGTATGCTTCCATGCTGCGTTTCTTACAGTTGCTCGTTCCATCTTTGGAAAAATAAGAATCGCATCTCCTTTAGCAAACAAGAAAAGACCAAATAATCGTTCATGCGGTTCAACATAGCAACCAGTCAAATAATAAACGTTTTCTGACGAAGTGATCCATGCTGCATCGATATAATCTCTTTTCATCCATTGGAAAAGTTGCTCGATCCGTTGATTCATCGTATCCCTCCTATTCATCTACTTATTCGTTATAAAGCCTTACTTTCCATACAACTAAATAGTATGTAGATAGAAAAAAAGCGAGCATCAAGCTCGCTCCATCTACACTAGTCGCCGTTTGCTGTTTTCATCTTCCAACCATATACATTGTAGCCCGCATTAAACCATGCACTGAGTTTGGCATCTTTTCTGTCATATGTGTGTTGGGTGATGTACACTTCATAAGGAGTTACCTTTGTAACGATTGCTGCGTGCTCGATATCGCCGTCATGGTCGAAATCAGCATTTACAACATCGCCCACTTCTAGGTCAAATAGATTCCGAACTTCTTTGGCGCGTGTTTTAAAGTGCTTATAGAAACTATTTGCTACGCCCCAGGAATATGAAGGTTTTTCATCTGAATAGTACCAGTAGGTACCGCCAGTTCTTTGCTCTTTAATTCCACCTTCTTTAATGGCTTGTGAGACAAAGTTGGTGCAATCATACCAGCAATCATAGCAACCGCCCATTACTCTGCTGTAATATCCGTATTGCTCGTTATTTCTTTTGTTCCACCACTTATAAGCGTAATCCCGTGCTTTAATCGGATCATAGGAGCTGTTTTGTTGTTGATTTCCGCCACCAATTAAATTCCCTGCAACATTGTTTCCACCTTGGTTGTTGTTACCGTTGTTATTATTGTTGTCGTTATTGTTATTATCATTGCTATTGTTGTTATCATTATTGGTATTGTCATTGTTATTTTGATCAGGGTTGGTGCCTTGATTGTCCCCTTCATCTGGGCGAGTGTCTTGATCATTGTCTTCATTGGGTTGCGTGTCTTGGTTATTTCCACCGGTTCGGGTTCCTTGGTTGTCGTTTCCGCCAGTGCGAGCTCCTTGATTCTTTGCCTCATGAGGAAGTTTGTCCGAAATTTTGTCCAACTGTTCCTTGGTTGGTTGCTTTTGATAATTTATTTTATTGCCAAATTTGATCGGCAACAGGCTGTCCAATTCCGCACGCTCTTTACCTGTTAGTTTTTGTCCTGCTTTAATTTTTGCTGTTAATTCTTGAATACGCTTGTTCTTTAGCTTATTCTCATGTTTATCGACAAACTTCGCTAACTCCGTGACTTTCTTTCGTTGATCTTCGCCGAGTGATTCAACATCAGAAGCTACAGAATAGATAAAATCGCGGTAACGAGCATCATTCAGATTGGGTTTCACATTTACTTTCTTTTTCTTTGCGATTTCGGCTACAACTTTCTCAGCTTCTTTATGTACTTCAGGAGTCTGCCCTTTGGGTGTTTCATAATAAATAACTTTGCTATTCAATAATTTTTTATCTTCTTCAGGATCAACCTTTTCATAAGCTGACTCCTCAGTAACTTGTGCCTTCTCCTTCTCTGAAGTGCCTTCGTTTTTCGAGGCGTTCTCTTGGCTCTCCTGTGAACAACCGGCTAAAACCAAAGCACCTGCTAAAAAGAAACTCAAAATATACTTTTTCAAATCCCCATCACACCTTCCTATTCAGAATTTTGGACTCTTAGGGACTTTCGACAAATACGGCTAAATGAAAGTATCTCGGATTGAATCGCAATCGCTTTCTTTCCTGAGATAACCATCAGTTTAGCAAAAATTTGTCTGACTTACGAGATGATTTTAACATTTATTTCATAAAAATCCCAGCAACAAGGATTTTGTAAAGAGAGTAGATAAACAAAGCAGACGAGTAAAAATTTACAGTTTGTTTATCTATTAATAGTCTTCGAGCTATTTGTTTTTTTTTGTGTTCTCTTTAAAAAATATTTTTTTGCTCACACAAAAAACGCGAGCGATCTACATTCTTATTTTTGTAGATCGCTCGCGCTCAGTTGAAAAAGGTCGATATTCATGGGTTTAACCGGGTGGCGTATCATCACCCATTTTTTTCAACAATTGATTAAGACTATTTCGAGACCCATCAATATCTCCGCTCCGCTGCATTCGTAATCCGAGTTCATTGATAGATGACTGTAAGCTTTTGCTATCTGTGACATGTATGCGGAAATAACGTGGTGTCACACTCTCTGCAGTCCGCTTTGCTTCTTTTACCATATTTTGATCTTGTTTTCCATTTTTGGTGATGATCCCAACGAATACATGATCATCTGTCACCAAGACCGTAGATTCTTTTACATTGGGAAGAACTGCTACTAAACTCGCAATATGTTTGGCTAAAGTAGGTCGATCGATCCGGATGCCAGGATCAGTTGTTAATGATTGATTTCCTTTATAATTTTCAGGATTATAGCGGAAATAGCCAACTTCATTCTGTCCTTGACCTAAAAAGCGATCTTCCCGATAAGTATTTGGATCTCTTGCATCATAACCAAAGCGTGTTCGCGACATCTCATCTTGATACATCGATCCTTCATTACGATTCAGTTCTTGTCTACCTCCTGCTTCCTCCCGATTGCTATTACAAGCAGATAGTAAGAAGATGAAGCAGAGACTCACTATTATGAGCAATCGTTGCATCGAATCTCATCACATCCTTTCCAATCATCGTTATTAGCTTTGCCATGAAGCAATCCAAGAATACAAAAAAATAAACCACCCTATATAACAGGTGATTTATTTAATATCATCTCTTTTTATTATTTTTTTAAATCACTCTTTTTTATTTCTTTGTAACAATTATTACAATACCATTTGTCATAACCTCTTTTTTCAATATGATTCCGTCCATTCACCCAACAATGTGGACATTTTTCTGGCTTATCCATCATAAATTTATCACCTACAATATTCTTTATTTTATAAATATAATTTTAACATAAAGTTGTTAGTTGTTTTATATATTATTGTAATGTTTCTTTATGAAAGTATGATAATCACGCTAAAAATTTTTTTTGCTCTGTTTGTCTTTTAAATGATATATGAATCTTTGTCATTATTGACATTGTGAATGGTACTTCTCTTTCTTGCAAAAGCTATGCTTGGGAGGTGGTTTGGTTGCCAAATATTGAAGTGAAATGTTCGGTTTCGGACTGTTATTTCTACAAAGAAGGAAATAATTGTGGAGCTCCTGCAATTATGATCGAAGTGGATAAACATTCAACAGTTAATGAAGAATTTTCCAATGAACTAGGAATTCAAACTGAACACGTCGATCAAGCAAGCACTTCAAAAAATACTTGTTGTCGTACTTTCCGACCTCGAAATCAACAGCAATAACGAAGTTCTTCACTTTTTCTGTTAGGGGTCTTGCATCGTCTCTTTGTAAGACTCCTTCCAGTCCCTT
>JANWJM010000125.1 GCA_025449475.1 Thermoactinomycetaceae bacterium | reverse complement strand
TCCCTACTCTCTTTCAAAATTTGAAAAAGTAAGAGAGCGATTAACGGGTGATCGCTCTCCTTATCTTAGGCAGTTAATGAATGGACGTGACTTCATATTCTGAGTCCATCAATTTCTTATTTGGTTGATTTTTGGGTTCCCATTCGAGTTGTTGTTGTAGAATTTGGCTCACTCGCTGGAGTTCTGCATCGGAGACGATCTCCACCGACTGACCTTCTCTTCGTTCAAAAGTGGTTTGAATCGTGATGGTCTCGATATTGTTTTTCGGGATTTCTCGATAGATCGCTAATAATGATGGAATGTCTGTTGGTTTGATACTGTATTTCACATTTTCCCCTACTTTTTTTGTCAAGTCATTAAACTGAGAGATGCCTTTTAAGCTTACCATCTTCGACATGATTTCCCCTAACACCTCTTGCTGGCGAATATTTCTTCCTTTATCTCCAAGTGGATCTTGTTTGCGCATTCGTGCATATGCCAATGCATGTTCGCCATCCAGGTGCATAGGACCTTCCGTGAAATGAAGTTTTTTTCCACCGAAGGAATCAATGGTAAAAGAACGTTGGACATTTACATCAATGCCTCCCAGTATATCAACAGCATCCATAAATCCTTTAAAGTTCACTTTCGAGTAATGATCAATAGGAATATTTAAGAAATTTTCTACGGTTTCTCGCGTATTTTTAATGGGATCAACCCCATTGGTATACCCGTAGTGAGGGGCATGATTAATTTTGGCTTTACCGCCATTTGTGTTAGCGATTTCAACCCAAGTGTCACGTGGAATACTTACCAGTTTCATGGATTTTTTTCGCGGATTGATGGCTGCAACCATCAATACATCCGGACGCCAGTTTTGAGTTCCTTCTTTTCGTGCGTCAGATCCGATTATGAGTACTGCAAAAGGATCTTTATTCAGATCGATTTGGTTATCTCTCAGATTCGATTTCCCAAGATCATCATGCCCGTCGGAAAGTGCCCCCCATACTTGTGCAACAACATAAATGAGGAGCGCAACCCCTAGGAAAGAACCGCTTAAAACCAAACGTTTAAACCACTTTTGGCGTCTTTTTTTTAACACACGATCGAGACGACTTTTGTTTTTTTTCTGCATTCAGGTCTTCACCACTTCATTGCTGTAGAAAATCTTTTCTTTCAATACTATCATTTAAATATGCTGTATATCAAGAGAACTAGCTAGACTTGTCGAACACTTCATAAAATAGATACTACAACCTTTGCTTGCTCTTTTCGTGTACCCTGTAAAATGTTGTTTTTCTTAAATCTTTCAGTTATCCTAGTTGTATTATATCATTATGAAGAAATAAACGCTTTTTTGATCAAAAAGAGAACTTTTTCCTAGGTTCGTTTGATAATATATTTGTCTAATGTATAGAATTTATACTAATAATTGAGAAAAATACCGCCGAATAAAGGGGAAATTCGAATGTCTTTCAAAAACAGACGCAGCTTATTTACTTCTGAATCAGTGACTGCCGGTCATCCTGATAAAATCTGTGACCAGATTTCAGATGCCATATTGGACGAAATTATCAAACAAGATCCACAAGCGCGAGTGGCCTGTGAGACTGCTGTAACGACTGGTCTTGTTCTGGTAGCCGGTGAAATCTCCACGAATTGCTATGTGGATATTCCAAAAATTGTGCGTTCGACCATCAAAGAGATCGGTTATACACGTGCAAAATACGGATTTGATGCAGAAACCTGTGCAGTCCTCACATCCATCGATGAACAATCATCGGACATTGCCCAAGCCGTCAATGAATCATTGGAAAAAAGATCAGGAGAAGTAGCAGAAGAATTAGAAATTGGTGCAGGTGACCAAGGAATTATGTTCGGGTTTGCTTGTAATGAGACCCCTGAATTGATGCCGTTGCCAATCTCTCTTGCTCACCGACTGGCTAGAAGACTGCATGAGGTACGTGTCGAAAACATCCTTCCTTATTTACGCCCAGATGGTAAGACACAGGTGACCATTGAGTATGAAGAGAATCGACCTATCCGGATCGATACGATTGTTATTTCGACACAACATGCGGAAGAGGTATCACTTGCTCAAATCGAAAGAGATCTTCAGACGCATGTGATCCAGCCGGTTGTACCCGAGGAGATGCTGGATGATTCGACCAAATTTTTTATCAATCCCACAGGTCGCTTTGTCATTGGTGGACCGATGGGAGATACAGGATTAACAGGTCGAAAAATAATTGTTGACACCTATGGAGGATATGCGCGACATGGAGGCGGTGCTTTTTCCGGAAAAGATCCGACCAAGGTCGATCGTTCCAGCGCATATGCAGCTCGTTATTTAGCAAAAAATATTGTAGCGGCAGGTTTTGCTGAGAAATGTGAAGTACAGCTCGCCTATGCGATCGGGGTTGCGGAGCCTGTATCGATTCGAATTGATCATTTTGGCACCGGGAAGGTGGATGAATCGGTCTTGATCGACCTTGTACGCTCATATGTCGACCTTCGACCCGCTGGTATTATCAAGCAACTCAATCTGTTGCGCCCCATTTATCGTCAAACAGCTGTGTATGGTCATTTTGGACGTACCGACGTTGATTTGCCTTGGGAACGCCTTGATTTGGCTGAAAAATGGAAAGCAGAGATTTAAACCTAATACAAAATACCAAGCAAAACATGTTAAAATAGAATTGGAACCGGTATAGTTTTGGTTGCTTTCAAGGGATTGATGCCCAAACTTTGTAGAAAATTATATCCAGATGTTGGGGGTTTGGATTTAAACGTATCTCCGATATTGAATGAGAGAAGGTTGGTTCGATAAGAGGAATACCTATGGAGGTCTTATCGTTATAGGTTTGAGATACATGATTTGCTTACGGGTCGTAAATTGAAGAGTTGCAATGATGGCTCAAGGGAAAAAGAATGATGAATCTCACGACATCATTTATTGTGAAGAGCTACGTGAGAAAGAAATGTTCAAGATCGTATCCAACAGCCCTTTTGGTGATCGAATAGGGTTGGATTACATTGATTTGAGACTTACCGTATAGCATAGAATGGTAAGTAAAGGAGGGACAGTAGGTGGAACATTGGCTTTGGTTGGGAATTGTGATTCTCATCGTTACTCTGTTCACCGTGTTTTTCCTATATAAACGTATTGCTCTGATTTTTGCAGGTTTTTATCATCACAAGGCTTCTCATCTTATCTTTCTTACGAAAAACAGCCAAAGTGAAATTGAATGGAGAATTTGGTCCTACTTTTTTTGGAATCAGATCACTGGAAAAAAAGGGATTGTCACATGTATCGATACGGGATCAGCAGATGATACACTCAAAATATTACGACGCTTAGAAATGCGTTACCCTCGATTGTATGTCGTAAAATTACATCCAACCGTCACGATTGAAGAAGCGATCCAAGAGGCATTAGAGAAACATAATCATACCAAGGAAAATATGGTTGTATTGGATTTGCAGGAAGCGGAGCCCAAACAGGAGGAAAAACACTCTGCATAACGAAAAGGTCTTAACACCCTTCGGTGTTTGGCCTTTTTTCTATTTGGAGTGATGCAGGGATGAACATCTATCTTTATCAACTGAAAACAGAGGTAATGCCTCGACTAAGCCTTTCGATCCAGGTCGATCTTCACTATTGGAACCAAAAAGGAAAGTCTATACAATCGATTTACAAAATGCCATCCATCCATCAAGCGAACAGATGTCAAGCAAATCCCAAAAAAATCGCCAAAAGATTTGATCCAATCCCTTATCCTTCTACCAATCTCGATGCAAAGAAGATTCATAAGCTTGCAACTCACCTGTTTGATCAGTTACAGGGACGGGCGGTTCTCTCCAGCGAGCTGAATACGTTTTGGAATAGAAAACACCATGCGTTTAGGGAGAGGGATTTTTGGGCTGCGATTCAATGGTTGTATTTACAAAACAAGGTTCAGATCCGACCAGGTGTAGAATGGGGAAGATTTGCGCTTTTTGCAAGATGTCATCGCTGCTTTGCAGGGTCATCACATATCTCCTGGCGTCATTGCGCAACTTGTGGAGACCGATGTGCCATGTGTAATCATTGTTTACCATTGGGTCGATCCAGCTCATGTTCCCCGCTTTTTCTTTTTTCAGCGCGTCACGAAATCAAGAAAAGGAGTTCGATCACCCTTCGCCTACCACACCCGCTGACTCCCTGGCAACAACGGACTGTGCAAAAAATGGACCAATTTTTAACTTCCCCACCCAAAGAATTGCTGTTCTGGGCAGTGACTGGTGCAGGGAAGACAGAATGTATGGTTCCTGTGATCAAAACTTATCTCGAACGAGGGCAACGAGTGGTGTGGGTGAGTCCGCGCAAAGATGTTGTCTTGGAAGTAGCTCCACGTTTAAAGCATATTTTTCCAACCATTCAGCCAATCGCTTTATACGGAGGGAGCCCGCAACGATGGCAAAAGAGTTCTCTAATTATTGCCACGGCTCATCAAACATACCGTTTTGTAGATTATTTTGATTTGGGGATTATCGATGAAGTAGATGCATTCCCTCTTTATCAAAATCACATGTTGGAATCAGGAATACGGCGTGCGTTGATCCCATCAGCAAAAATGATTTTATTAACAGCTACACCACCTAAATCGTGGAAACGTTTGGTGAAAGAACGAAAGTGTTCAATGGTGGTTTTGCCTATTCGCTATCATGGTCATCCGTTACCTGTTCCGACGTTGAAGCTCGAGCGAAGGCTATGGAAAAAGGTTATGAATCGTCAATCCATTCGAATCATCGAAGAATTTATTCAGCATGTGCTCCAGACGGACGGCCAAGCGATTTTATTTGTCCCACGTCTCCAAGATATTTTTCATTTTTACGCATGGTTAGAGCAGAAGTTCTCCTCCTTTGCCTGCATGATGGCAGGTGTTTATGCACAAGACCCAGAGCGCGATCAAAAGATCAGGCAATTTCGAGAAGGTCGTATCCGTTTTTTAATCAGCACATCGATTTTAGAGCGAGGAGTGACAGTGAAACGTTGTCATGTAGCGGTAATCGGTGCTGATCACCCTATCTTTGATCAGGCAACCTTGGTTCAAATGGCTGGAAGAGTGGGGAGATCAGCTTCTTATCAACAAGGGGAAGTCTGGTTTATTGCTCAAGAAAAAACCGACGCTCAGCTTCAAAGCCAAAAAGAGATTATAAAATTAAATCAAAGTACAAAAAAAGAAGGATTTTTGTCTGAGGAGTTGTATTATCTTTGGTAGAATGGTGGAGAACGTTTTTCCCGACTTCTCACACATGTCACTTTTGTGCAACTCCCATCCGGAGACATTGGTTTTCCAGCATATCAAAGCAAATCTGTATGGCTTGTCAGCGACAATTGCCATGGATCGGTGCGCCGCAATGCAAAGTATGTGGAAGGGAGATGAATCAGAGAGAAACAAACATATGCTCGGATTGTCAGACCATTCATCCCTCAGATTGGGTCTATAATCGGAGTGTTTTCGCATATACCGCATTTGTCAAACAGATTATTTGGAGGTATAAATATAAGGGCCAGGAAAAATTAGCGGTACCGTTGGGCAGATGCATGGCTGAGACCCTTGAACAGCAATGGACGAAGAAGAAGTTTGTCCTCTCTTATGTACCTCTTCATGCTCAACGCTTATCGGAGCGCGGATTTAATCAAGCAGAACGATTAGCGCATGTCATCGGAAGATATTTGCGGTTACCCGTTGTGGAACTTTTGGTACGAAAGCGGATGACACAACCACAGAGCGAGAAAGGACGAGATGAACGCCTTTCTGCCTTGGTAGGAGCTTTTGCCGTACACCCCGATATCGATCTCGAGCAACTGGTTGATCGTGAGATCCTATTGGTGGATGATATATATACCACAGGATCAACGTTAAGGGAGTGCTCCAAACCATTGAAAGAACAGGGAATTAAAAATGTTTATAGTATTACAATTGCTCGATAATTGGCAGGTATAGTTTGAAAGAAAGCTGTCAAGACATAAAATAAGAGTCCAGTGAGATGAGAATGAGTGGAGGTATTGTAAATGAATAAAGCGGAATTAATTGAACAAGTTGCTCAAAAAACAGGAAAAACAAAAAAAGAAGCAAGTCGAGCTGTTGATTCTGTGTTTCAGGTAATCGCAGAGGCACTACGAGAGGGAGAAAAAGTCACCTTAATTGGCTTCGGTAATTTTGAAGTGCGCGAGCGTGCAGCCAGGAAAGGAAGAAATCCACAGACGGGAGAAGAAATCCAGATTGCAGCGAGCAAAGTGCCTGCTTTTAAGCCTGGCAAACAATTAAAAGATGCAGTAAATACATAAGGAGTTGTTAAATTCCGGTAAAACCTGCATATCGCTTGACATCGAGAATTCCCAATGATATATTGAGGTACGCACTTTGGTGCCACCAAATGAATTCAGAAGGGAATGTTCTCGAATGCAAGGCAAGGTCAAGTGGTTCAACGTTGAAAAAGGGTATGGATTCATCGAGCGCGAAGATGGCGACGATGTATTCGTGCACTATTCTGCGATTCAAGAAGAAGGGTTTAAGTCTCTCGAGGAGGGACAAACCGTCGAATTTGAAATCGTAGAGGGGACACGTGGACCACAGGCTGCAAATGTTGTAAAAATAGGATAAGCGTATTTGGTCAAATAGATGATGAACCAAAACTATAGCAGGGGCGGTAGGCAAACCGCTCTTTTTTTGCATAAAGGGCAGAGAATTTAGCGAGTGATCGGAATCGGCTAGTAACGTCAGCAATGAATCATACCATATCATTGTTAATATTTCATAAATTTTCCTTAATAAATTTGTAAATATTCCAGGAGGAATTTTTATGTGATTCGGGAATAGATAGAGTAGAAAAGCGGGAGGAGGAGTTTCACATGAACTTGGTCATCCGTGGAAACAACCTTGTCATTACAGATGCACTTCGAGATTTCATCAAGAAGAAGGTAGGTCGACTTGCTAAGTATTTCGAAGGGGAAGCACCCAATGAGGGACATGTTACACTGAGTGTCGAGAAAGACGAACATAAGGTAGAAGTCACCATTCCTTTTCCAGGAGTTTTTGTTCGTGCCGAAGAATCAAGTGACGATATGTATGCATCTGTTGATCTTGTGATGGAGAAATTAGAAAGACAAATTCGCAAGTACAAAACAAAGGTGAACCGCAAGTTCCGTTATGATGGAAGCCTCCGAGCTCAATTTATGGAAGGAGTATCACAGGCCGATCAGGTGAGTGCGACGCTAGAACAAGAACAAGATCAGAAAGAAGAAATTGGTGAAATTGTTCGCTTCAAACGCTTTTCGCTGAAACCAATGGATACCGAAGAAGCAATTTTACAAATGGAATTGCTTGGTCATAACTTCTTTGTCTTTACCAACGCTGCGACCAATCAAGTAAACGTGATTTATAAACGAAGAGATGGGAAATATGGTTTAATCGAACCTGAAGAATAGATCCATGGC
>JANWJM010000124.1 GCA_025449475.1 Thermoactinomycetaceae bacterium | reverse complement strand
GCACAAAAATCGGCAATGCGAACTGCTGTGAAGAAATACCTTGTTGCGATTGAGCAAAAAGACGTAAAAAGAGCAGCGGACTTACTCAAAGAAGCGACTCGTAAGTTGGATAAAGCCGTTACAAAAGGTCTCATTCACAAAAATACAGCTGCTAGAAAGAAATCCCGTCTAACCAAAAAATTACAAGACCTTCAAGCATCATAAAAAAAGCGACCACTTCGATGGTTGCTTTTTTTATGATGCTTGTCCTCTGAAACGACGAATAAATTTAATGATCGCAGTGGTTTCGTGAGTCCTTGAAATGGGTAATCTTTTAACAGTGCGAACATAGGGAAACATTCTAATTAATATGTTAATTTATTTTCTAAAAAAATAATAAATTCGATTTGATTTTCTCGTACTATTTCTTCGCCATATCAGCTTATGTTCATACCCAACTCAAGGAGGCGTTTCATGAGCATTTTGGTGTTAAATTCGGTTCCTTACTGGCGCAGTCCGTATGACAAGTTTCTAAAAGAATTGAATGAAGACTTGATCCTCCTTACAGCTGAAAAGCACAAAGAAGGATTCTCTCAAAAAGATTATATCCATATCGAAACATTTGATGATTACGACAAAAACGGTTCTGTCGATCTCAGAGCCGTCGAGCTATATGAGAAATACCGCTACCGTGCCGTGATCAATTGTTATGAATATGATGTTCTACGCGCAGCAACGATCCGCGATGCTTTTCAACTGCCAGGTCAAGGAACTAGAAGTGCACTCATGTACCGCGATAAATTGTTGATGAAAGAGGTCGCACAAAAGAAAGGGATCCCGACTCCCGCTTTCCGTGAGTTAATCACTCCGCTCGATCTCATTCAATTTATCAAAGAACATGGTTATCCTGTTTTGATTAAACCGCTCCAAGAAGGGGGCTCACGGAAAATTGCGTCCATCAACAATGTACACGAGTTGCGACAACTGCTTTCCCAAGGATTGCCCCCCATGATGATGGTCGAATCATTTGTTAAGGGCGATATTTATCATGTTGATGGAATTGTGATCAATGGAAATATTGAGTTTGTTTGCACATCAAAATACTTAAACGCCTTATTACATCAATATCAAATAGGAACTTTCACAGGGGGATATCTATTACATCCAACCAATCCCTTATCCAAACGAATGATTGAGCTGACCAAACAACTCGTACAAGCATTTGACACGCCTCCCAATACCACGTTTCATGCAGAATGGTTTCATACCCCCGATGACGAAATTATCTTCTGCGAAATTGCCAGCCGACCAGGTGGGGGGCGTATCAATGAGACATTGATTCATACTTTCGGCGTAGACCTCTTTAAAACGCATGTTCGATCCATGGTAGGTCTTCCTCAACCCTTGCCTGAACCCAGTGAATATATGCAGGTGAAAAAACTTTCTGGACGTGTCCTCATTTTGAAAAAAGAAGGACGTTTTCTCTCAGCACCAAAGGAAAAACCACCTTCTTGGGTTGTACATTATGAACTCGCTGCGAAGCCAGGAGATTATGTCGGATCTCCTAAGGATTGTGTCGATTTTATAGCTGGCATTGTCGTTGAAGGCTCAACAGAAGAGGAGGTTCAAGAGAAACTATATTTTATTTCTGATTGGTTTTATCGCTCCTCGCAATGGGAATAGAAGACTAGTATCAATCACACCACTTTCACCACTCATCCACAGCTGGTCTAATCTTTTATTAGGCTGGCTTCCTTTTGTTATTTTAAAATAACATTTTTATATTCAATATGATTATAAAAATGTTATAATCACTTGTGTTATTTATACAATAATCACAAAGGAGGTAGCCCCATGAGCATTTTAATTATGAATTTTGTTCCATATGAGCGCTCCCCATATGAAGAATTTTTAAAAAAGTCTGGTGAAGACTTGATTTTGTTAACTTCTGATGAGTATTTTCAGGATTTTAACAAAAATGACTATATTCATATTGAATCGTTTGAAAATTATAGAAACAATAATCTCGTCGAATATCGCGCCATTGAACTTTATAAAAAATATCGATACCATACGATTTTAGCAAATGCAGAAGCGGATATCCTCCGTGCTGCCAAATTACGGGAGTACCTAGGTTTAGATGGTCAACATGTCAACAGTGCGATCCAATACCGCGACAAAGTGACCATGAAACAAATTGCGAATCGATACGGGCTACCTACTCCTCCATTTGCGGCGATTGACGATTCCTTTGATTTAATCCACTTTATTGAGCAACATCAACTCCCTATTGTCTTAAAACCTAGGAGTGGAGTAGGAAGTCGTGACACCTTTGTCATCCAAACCAAAGAAGAATTGGAAAACTTACTGGTCAAAGGAATCCCCACTCAATATATCGCGGAAAAGTTTATTTCAGGCGATGTCTATCATGTAGATGGAATTATCCACAAGGGTGAAATAGTTTTTATTTGTGCGTCAAAATATCTTAATGAGCCGATTAAATATCATAATCAAGGATATTTAGGAAGTTACATTCTCGATCCCGCCAATCCACTTGCACTACGACTCAGCAAAATGACAGAACAATTGATTTCAGTTTTGGATACTCCCCCCAATACGACTTTCCATGCGGAGTGGTTCCATACCCCTCACAACGAAATCATCCTTTGTGAAATCGCCAGCCGCACTGGTGGAGGAAAAATTGTAGAAAATATATATGAATCTTATCGTATTCATTTGGATCAATCCTTTGTCAGATCACAATGTAATCTTCCCTTATCCTTACCAGGAAAAAAAGATGAAATAAAACCCCAAAAATTATCTGGATGGGTAAAAATTCCACCCAAACAAGGCATTTTTGTTTCTGCTCCTTTGGCTCAATTGCCATCATGGGTCAAAGATTATCAACTATTAGCACAACCGGGACAAAACTACTCCACGCCAAATGGTATTCGTGAATATATCGCAGCCTTTATTGTTGAAGGAGATTCTGAGTTGGAAGTATATGAAAAACTGCTTCAAATTGCCGACTGGTTTCATCAGATGTCCTCGTGGCAAGATTCCGATCTTATCGCCACGTGATGAAGAGTTAATATTCTATAATTGCATGACGATGAAAGAAATTTATTCGAGGAACCAAACATTCCCCTCTTTGCATCGAAAGATGGGGAATGTTTCTTTTAACTATCTCTTTATATTACCGACAAATATAAACAAAAGCAGGAGGAAGATTGAACGGAACAAAATGCACATCAACGTATTGAAAAAATTCGTTCAATAATGGTTTCATTTGTAGCGAATACTGATAGGCAATAAAGGGGTGATGGGGAGAGAGAATACTTCGAATTTGTTGTAACATTGCATAACGTTCATCCGGTGTAAAATTGGCAAAAGGCAAACTAGAGACGATGCATTCCACCCTTTGTGTTTCCAGAATCGTTAGTTCCTCCCTCAATTTTAAAGCATCAACACAAATCATTCTTTCTGGATTCTCTTCTTTTAATTGATTGCGTAAATATGGATCCTTCTCAAAGATCACTGCTGAACAATTTTCAAACTTCCGCCGCTCAATTTCTCGCGTCACAACTCCCGTTCCTGCACCTAACTCAACAATAGTATTGATCTCATACCAGGGAACTGCTTCCAACAAAGCATTGACTAAAAAACGCGAGCTGGGTGTAATACTCCCTATTTTTCTAGGGGAAGAAAAAAATCGCGATAAAAAATGCAGACGACGAGCAATGGAATTCAAAAAATCATCCTCCCGTTTTTTAGGTAGGATGCCCATTGACACCAAAATTATAAATCTGCACCCCATTGATCATTCCATGAAAACATGAAAAATTGAATTTCCATCCTCAATCTGATATGATTTTGCAAATACAAGATGAATTCATGATCAATTGGTAACATATAGAATATACATAAAATAAAAAGGAGTCCAATCGAGGAGGATGAAGGATGCTGGATGAGCTACCCATTCCACCACAAATCATTGTTTTTACTTTCTTCATTGCAATCGCCATTATCACGCTTATCATTCGAATGAGAGCCGTTAAACGGCCCACATCGGTCAAAAAAATCTTGATTCCACCTCTCGGGATGAGCACTGGATTTGTGATGTTTTTATATCCCAAAACACAGATCCCTCTCTCTTGGGCGATCCTTGCTTTTATGACTGGAGCGATCTTCCTTGCGATTCCATTAATCAAGACTTCTCAGTTTCAAATTATCAACAATGACATTTACTTAAAGCCGTCAAAAGCATTCTTTTTTCTGCTGATTTTTTTGCTAATTGTTCGGCTTTCGCTCCATACGTATATTGAACAATATATCAGCTTGTATCAAACAGCGGGGTTATTTTTCACCTTGGCTTTCGGTATGCTATTGCCTTGGAGAATCGCCATGTACTTTCAATATAAGAAGTTCAGTCAGCAACTAAGGGGAAACCAAACCCATTAAATGGGTTTTTCCATCTCCTCGGATTGAACCTGATATCCATGTCTTCGAAGCAATGCCGTAGTTACCCCTTCTCCCCTTCTTCGGATCCCTTGAAATTGACCATTATAGATCCAACAACTCCCACAGGAGGGACTTCTCTCTTTCAAAATGGCCTCTTTCGCTCCAAACTGTTCTGCAATCTTTAGCACTTGGTAAGCTCCTTTGAGATACTGCTCTGTCACATCCTTTCCTTCGGAATCTATCACCTTCGCCTTTCCATCTAGCACATCCGCACCATCTCCTCCTACAATCTCTGCTGGGTTTCGAGGGGTTGGCAGTCCCCCTAATTGTTCAGGGCAAACGGGAACCGCTTCACCTTTCTCAACCATCTCCTTAATTTCCTTGATTAAACGATGTTTCTGATCATAACGACATCGAACGCCCGCAAAACAAGCACTCACAATTTTCTGTCTCATTAACTTTCACCTTCTACTCTATGAAATTACGTAACAAGTTGTTAAAATAAAATAGTACTAAATGGAAACCTAAATACTGGAAATAACTTTAAGGAGCGTGTTTTTTGTGTCCCAAAATGTACTTGTAGTGGGTGGCGGCTTGGCAGGATTAAGTTCAGCCGCTCGACTCGCTTACAATGGATTTAACGTTACTCTACTCGAAAAAAGCCCAAAGCTAGGTGGTCGTGCGATTACCATCCCCTTAAAAGGGT
>JANWJM010000123.1 GCA_025449475.1 Thermoactinomycetaceae bacterium | reverse complement strand
CGTTCCTATAATAATGCTTTTGAGATTCAACTATTTGGCGAATAAACCAAGTCCTTTTTTATCGATTGGATATCACTCGCCATTATCACGGAGTTGATCATCTTGTTATTGGGGAGAGTCTATCCATTCGATTTCTTATATGCTTGGTTATGGGAAAATGATTGGTATATTGTCCAATATGTGTTGGTTCCATTGGTCATCCCGTTTTGTATAATCACCCTGACAAAGCGGGATGGTGTCAGCTTTTGGCGTTGGGTGGTCGTGATGATTGAAGATGTGGTAAGGAGTAATCGATTTACTCCTTTTTATGAACCACCATGGTATCAAAGCTTTTGGGCAAAGTTACGTGGAAAGGAGGAGTAGAGTATGGAAAAACTAGCAAGTCCTTTTGTTCTGCGTAAGGATAACTTAATTGTAACCAAAGCTGGTCGCTATCATGCTGCTGCATGTTATGAACTGGAAATGGTTCATTTTGATTTCAAGAAAATGGATGATTACCAAGTCTTTCTGTCTCAACTCCAACAGGTCATCTCGAAGATGTATTACAGTGGCATGTTTTTAATGGTACCTACTCCTTATGAGCCCGAAGAGGATTTAATTAAAGGCGCGAAAACACCTGAAATCTTAATGGAGAGCTTTATCGAGGGCGTTCAAAAAATGGCTGCGCATATCAGGCAGATCCCTTACAAATATCGAATGTATCTTATCCTGTTTGTCGAACAAAATTCAGGTTCATTTATGAAAGTATTAGCAAAAGCTGTCAAAGATGTATTCCGGGATCTGTCGAAGAAGACTCAACATGTTTTAGGCGGAGAGCCATTTACTTTAAGCCGTGACGAATGGAATGCCTTTAAAGAGCAAGAGGAACAAGTCTACACCTATCTCAATCGCTTTTTAGAAATTAAACGGTTGACACAGATTGAGGTTGATTGGTTAATCAGCCGTTGTGCGATGAGAGGTATTGATCCGAAAAAATTAACAGAAGAGGACTATATTGAGGAATCGGATCAATTGTTATCAGCTTCGCCCGTTCAGGTGATGAGGGCTTTTAACGATGTGACCCTCGATAAAAAAACCGTTCCCGGAATGTTGAAATTTGAGAAAGAATTTCCTGATGGAGTAAAGACGGGGTACTTCTCGTTTATGACCGTATCGCGGCTTCCCAAAGGAACGGGCTACTATCCGGGTGATACCACCATTTTTAAATTGGTTCAAGAAATGGTTCCTTGCCCCGTTGAAGTCTGTGTTCAATTTACGCCCATCAATTCCGAAGAAGTGCGGGTGAAACTGAAAACGAGTAAATACCTTTCGCGCAGTCGCGCCAATACGCAATATACACGACACGCGGAAGTATCGAAGAAAACGCAGGAAGTTCTGGGAGATTCTCGAGCCCTGCAAGATTATTTAGATGAAACGGAACACCCCATGTTTAAAACAACCATTACCATTTGTACGTGGGGAGAGACTCCTGAACAAGTGATTCAAAATCGGGAAGAGATTGCAAAGGCCTTAAAAAACTATGAGCTACAAGTGCCTAGTCGTTTGCAGCGTCAGATTTTCTACAATACGTTGCCAGGAATTCCGAAAAAGATTGGTTATCAATACTTCTTGCGATTAACCACAGAGTGGTTAGCGGCAACAATGCCGATCGCCTCTACCAAACTGGGTGATCCATACGGATTTTTGATCGGATATACCGGTTATCAAGAGTTATATCCCGTCCTTTTAAACCCTCGCCGAGGTTCGGAGGATTCCAAACGTGCATCGACCGGATCCTGTCTCATTCAGGGAGCGCCCGGTGGTGGTAAATCGGTTATCGGGAACTATATTGTCCACCAGGAATTAATGCGTGGTGCAAAAGCTTTAATATTTGATCCGAAGAATGAACGCTGGCATTGGCCTTACGAATTGGAGTATCTTCGCCCTGTCACAAACGTAGTTACCCTGAAAGAGTCAGCTGATGACCAAGGAAAACTTGATCCTTTAGCGCGTGTAACCAATCATGTGCGCGATACAGCTGCTATTGCTTCCGCGAAAAGTATGCTAAACTACATGGCCAATCGTCAAAACGATAGCATTTATGAAAAAGTGATTGATCATGTAGTCAATGAAACCGCTGCCGAATGTGATCGAATTCGCCCCAATATGATGCGTGTCATTGAAAAGTTACATGATTATTTGGAAGGGCGTGCTCGATGGAATTTCCATCCTTCCTTAAAAGAGAAAATCGATTATGCAGCGGCGGATATTCATTCTACTTTACAAATGAGGGCGAAGTCCGGCTTAACACGACTACTGTTTAACGATGGTACAAATGATCCTGTTGATTTATCAAAGCAATTAACAATCCTCCAAGTACAAGGTCTTCTTACAGGTTCAAGCCAGGAAGATAGTTCAGATATGCGGATTCGAAAAGTGGTATTCTTGGCTGTTCTCGATTTAGCAAGAGAATTTGCTGATGAGGAACGCGGTTATCGCACCGTCTTTATTGACGAAGCCTATTTTATTACGGATGATCGAGAAGGTGCTAGCATGGTGCGCGTGTTGTTGAGAACCGGACGCTCCAAACGGAATAACGTTATTCTTTGTCTGCACAACGCACGGGATATTAACTTAGATGATGATGCCAGTGAAGAAGATGGCGGGGGTGAAGTGCGGAGTAACGTTACCAACCGCTTTATCTATCGACTGGATGACCGCGCGGAAGCTATCAAAGCATGTGATTTATTGGGGATTCCCCCTATCAAACAAAACATTGATCTTCTACGAGACCGCACGGTGATGGGATCAGGGAGCTTTATGTTGCGCGACTTTGAAGGGAATGTAGGTTTGGTACGCTTCAATCTGCAACAAATTGATCCAACTTTATATCGTGCTTTTAATACCAGTGATCCTGAAATACTTCGTGAAAGGGAGGAAAAGTGGGGCCACTTACGAGATCAAAAAACGCGTGAGCAGGTCCAGCAGGCGGAAATTCATCGAATCCAGCCACATGCACAAGCACAATAAACAATTGATGATCGTTACCTGTTATCGAGCATCCCCATCTATGTGGGGATGCTTGTACCCTAAATTGCAAAATCTTTTCAATAATTAGGCGATAGAAGTACAAAATCCGAGAGGAATTGAACCTTACACATGAGGTGAGATTCGTGCCTCCTTTGATCGCAGAATGACCAATGAGGGAGTGGAACACATGAAAAGGAGAAGAATCCTTTCTCTTTTTTTCCTGATCTTTCTTTTTGTGATGATGGTTCCGGCTGCTGCGTTTGCTGATTTGGAAGATGTGGATCCCTATCAAGAACTATTCAATGAAAATTTAGGGCAAGGATTTCGAGATGGGGCACCACTCTTCATGAAGTATTCTCTCATTAATTATCGGCTCGATTATTATGGGGATCAGACATCCATGTCAGGGGCAGCAAGTACATTTTTACTCATCAATACTATTTTAAGCTTCTGTATGGTTGGCATGGCTCTGGCAGCCAAGTTAACCATTGATATCATGACATGGGCTTTTAGTTATAATCAAATCGATCTTCTGATCGATCATATCGATGACATTGTTGATCGATTGGTCGATGGTCTCTTCTTTAGTGAACTCTTCACGATTGGCTTATTTGCATTGGGAATTTCACTATTTTTTACATTTAGCAAACGAGAAGATGTGGCAGGGAAACTACTCAAAGTGATCTTCAATCTCGTAATTGCTTTTACCTTGTTGTCCAATATGGGATTGATTATTAGTTATTTGAATAAAGTTAGCCAATGGGGCTCAGATGCCGTCTTCATTGCTTTTGAGTCCGTTGTGGGGAGTGATGTCAAAGAATATGACAACCATAAAGGGAAGAACGCCTTTTTTAATGTTTCCGAGAAATTTTTTGAATACAATGTCCATATTCCTTGGCAGTTAGGGGAATTCGGACTCTATGTCCCCTCGAGTAAAACCACTAATCTAACAGCTGAGGAGCAACAATTACGGACGAGAGTCGATCAAACACTTCGGCATGAAGTAAAAACAGATGGTGAGGGGAGTGGAAACTCAGGATTAGATCCCGCAAGATTTACCAATCGTTTTACCAGTGATACGAACCCAGATGGACAAGCCCAAAACAATAACTCTTCCATCTCCATGTCATCCTTTGGCATCCCTTTTCGGATTTTCGTCGTATGGCTCACCTTTACTGTTGGAACATTATATGGCTGCTTGTTATTAGCCCTCGCCGGAACTGCTGTCATTTGTCAATTCTTGATGTATCTACTAGCCATTATTTCCCCTCTCGTTTTCTTACTGATCTTAGTTCCAGAATGGGGAGACCAAATGCTGATCAAGTGGTTACAGGGGTTAATCACGTCAGCGATCTACAAAATTATAGCCTCCTTTTTATTGATTATGATTTTAGTCCTACAAGGCAAGATTTATGATGTCTCGCAAGGTTGGGCGTATGCAATGTTTGCGCAAGTTGTCTTGGTATTTGCTGTATTTCTCTTTCGGAAAAATATCATGGAGTATATCCCATTACCCGGTATGGCCGCGTTTCATTATACCGAAAACACCCTATTTGATAAAGGAAAATCAATTGTTGATAAAACCTTTGGCACCGTGGTGGATCGGGCCAAAGTTACCGTGGTGGGGGCAGCACCGACTGGGTTAGCTACAGGGAATCCGGCTGTCATTTCCCAGCGAGAATCTGTAAGCGCTGTTGAACAACAGGAAAGCAGTATTACAAAACGTCGAGGAGTC
The DNA here is from genome assembly GCA_025449475.1 of Thermoactinomycetaceae bacterium. Classification (GTDB taxonomy): domain Bacteria; phylum Bacillota; class Bacilli; order Thermoactinomycetales; family Thermoactinomycetaceae; genus JANWJM01. Next base: position 2,214 of record JANWJM010000123.1, on the reverse strand, counting down.
TTGGAATCTTTGGGCGAAATGATGCAGTCAAAGTCTGTCTCCAAATCCAAATATGAAGAAGGGAACGTTAGCAACAAGGAGACAACCCAGACCACATTACGTAGAAGAACAGAGAATGAACCGACGGAACAAAGTCTTCGCAAGTTGAGCTCGGGAGCCGATGGGTTTGTACGTGTTGGAGAAGTGAAGGAAGCGATTGATCGCCTGGCGAGTAAGAATCAATCGGTAGAAAATCTTGAAGAACGAGCTCGTGTCATGGAACGAAAACCAGTTGATGTGCGTGTGGTGGAAGTGAAACCAACACCGGGTATGCTCGAACAACTCAATCAATCACCGATCTACAAAAAGAATAAAGACTTGTTGAGCCAAGAGCACACGAAAGAAGAGATGTTGGAGACCAATAAACGAACGGTTACACCGATTGTAAAAGAAGAGAAGGTTGAGCAGATTCAAGCAGGTAGACGGAGAATTCCGAAGTTAGATTTTCCAAATGACAACGAGATGCAAGAAGAGCAAACCAATCAGAATCAAACCCAGCAAGAGCAAAGCGAAAATGAGGAGTTGGATCCCAAACAATTGCTTGAACAACAAGCAATGGGTCCTGAGGTAGTGTCAAAAGAAGAGAACAACGCACCATCTGTTGGGAAAAGTCCAAAGAAGAAGGGTGGATGGCTAAATAAATTGGTGAGTAAATTGAAAAATTAAATGAGCGTATTTGGTTTGTGAAGAGAGGAGGAATGGACAAGGTGGATCCGGGAAAGAGAATGACTTACTTTCGTCTTGCCCTTATTCTTCTGGGTTGGGGGGGTGCTTGTTTCGCATTGTATCTTTTTATCTCCTCGCCATCGAGTGAATCCAAACCCCAAACAGCGCCAAAGGAACAACAGGTTGAGCAATCCAATCAAACACCTTCTTCAACTGAGTCACCTCCTCCCATTCAAGAACAGCAAACAAATCGTGACCCATTCCAACTCAGTTTTTCAGAAAGTGAAATTGAAGAGGCGAAAAAAGTGGTGGATCAATTTGTTACAGTGTTTTTTGAAGGAGAGCGAACTGGGAGAGAGGAGTTTATCAATCAGTTAAAACCGTATGCCACAGATTCTTATTTAGATATGTATCGGCAATCCAATGGATTGGGAGAAGTATTGAAAGTCAAGGAAAAATATATTAATTATGTGGAGCAAGGTGGCGCGATCCCAGCAGGAACAATCAGCTTTAATACAACAGTGGTGACGGAAAAGGGGGACTATTACAGCATCATGTATTATTTGATCAAAGAGAATGGAAAATGGAGAATAATAGAGGAAGCTGATGGACTTGTCCCCGAAGACTAAAAATAAGCTGAAAAGTCCCCCGATGATCACTTGGTTGATTTGTTTCTTCTTCTTTATTGTTCCCGCAGTCCCGATTGTTCTGGCATTAATATCCGACTCTTCTCAACATCAGCTGGGAGGCTTTGGCATTGATGTCGAACCAGAATTAACGGAAGAAGGAAAAAAACTATTTAAGGACAAAGAATTTCTAATCAAAATATATTTAAAGGCTGCCAATCAATATCAGATTCCGTGGGAATATTTAGCCGCCATCCATCAAGTCGAATCCGATCTCTCCGTGACCACGGCTCCTCGTGATGATGACGATGTCACGGAAAACACACCCATTGAGCAATTAAAAGTTGGACCGATGGGTTTTTTGGAAAGAAACTGGGTCGGTTGGGGTGACGATCGAAATGATTTTTTTGCTACCTATCCTGAAGCTCGAACGCCTCGGTCTGACGATGGGGATATCAAAAATTCATTCCGTTCCATCATTTCCAATCTAAGTGTGATCAAAAAATATAAAGGGGTTGGCGTAGATGGGAATGGCGATGGAATTGCAGATCCTTATCATATTGAAGATGCGATCTTTTCGGCAGCCAATAAGTTGAAAAAAGATGGAATGAAAGATGGAAAGATCGATGATGCACTTAGGAAATATAATCGGCAAGCCGATTATCACCATCAAGTGAAAAAGAGAGCCCAAGAAATCGCAAGTTATGTTCGAATTCCACTGCAATCCGAGCAAGTGCCAACTGGAAGTATCAAGTCGATGATCGATCATGCTTTTGAACTCTATCGTAATCGAACCATTCGATATGAATGGGGAGGCGCGAATTATCCCGTGTTTGATTGTTCAAGTTGGGTTCAATATATGTATAAAAAGCACTTAGGGATT
>JANWJM010000122.1 GCA_025449475.1 Thermoactinomycetaceae bacterium | reverse complement strand
CGAAAAATGATTCCAACTGATTTAGGGAAAGAGTTATATACTCGACTTGTCCAACCGCTTGAAACATTGGAACTGATCACAGACGATCTCATCAGTCTTCATCAAAATGAACAACCCATTTTGCGACTCGGAACTCCCTACGAATTCTTTTCTTACTTTATCCTGGAATCAATCGATCGTTTCCCTTTTCAACTTCGTATTCAATTTGGATCCACTGATCAATTATTGCATGAACTAGCCAACGAAAATCTTGATCTTGTACTTTCAACACAAATGTTTTCAACCCATGGAATCATTTTTGAACCAGTCTATCGAGAGGAATTTTGGTTGGTTGCTTCCCCCCATCATCCACTCCCTGCATCATCTTTCGATGCGGACCAAATTGAGCAATGGTTGATTAAACAAAAATGGATCAGTTATGGAACGGATCTGCCGATCATTCGTCGCTTTTGGTTGTTATCCTTTTCGAAGCGACCACCCATCCGTCCCTATTTCGTCATCCCTAATCTCATAGCCATCGCCCAAGCTGTCGAATTTGGAAAAGGTCTGAGCCTATTGCCAGACTATCTATGTATACAGCGACACCAAGAAGGCAAATTGATAAAAATTTGGGATCCGCCCAAACCCGTAACCAATCAGCTTTGGTTAGTCGCTCCCAAACGAAAGAAAAAAGAACTTTCTCTTTTCCTAGAACAATTGCTGGCCACTATTTATCAAAGATTTTCAGATTGATGACCTGGATCATTCTTTATATCAGTGTTATTATGTTAAAATTAAATATAACCATTACAACAGGGAGAGGACAATATGATCAAATTATTGATTAGCGATCTTGATCATACATTGTTGAACGAGAAGAAACAGGTTGAACCAACCGTACAAGAATCGATTCAGCAGTTGATTGAAACAGGAGTGGATATTGGTCTCGCATCCGGACGTGTGGATCAGGAGATTAAAGAGATCGGTCATCGTTTTCTCAACTATTCTTGTCATCGTATCTCAGAAATCGGCGCTTTTGTCATTACAGCTGATGAACAAAAACTACATTCAACCGTGATGCCTTATGAGATTGCTCTGAAGATTATTCAACAAGCGCGTTCCTATCCATTTATCCCAATCTTCAACGTGAATCACCAATGTTTTGTACTGCACAAATCAAAAGAGGTGATCGAATACGAGAAACAGACAAACATTTCGATTCAAGAATCGCCTCATCTGCTAGAACAACTAAATAAATCTTTTTCTTTAACCAAAATCTCTCTAGTCGGAGAACTCTCCTTGCTCAAACAATTCGAGCGTACGATCGATCAGCATTTTCGCGGTCAAGTGACTTTCCATATCTCCAGTCCAAATTGCTTTGATGTCGTTCCCTTGCATACTTCCAAAGGAGCCGGCTTAAAAATATTGTTAGATCATTACAAAATTAAAGCAGAGGAAGTCGCTTGTGTTGGCGATTCGTACAATGATATTTCAATGTTCAAAATCACGCCACATAGTTTCTCGATGAAACATAGCGAAAAACAAGTACGTGATCATTCTCGGTATACCGTCGACTCGGTCAGCGAAGTAGCCAATTATATCCTGCGCCATAACCGTCAACACACTTCAATCCGATAAACCAACAAAAAAACCCTACTTCACAAAAGTAGAGTGAGCGCGTGAACCACATCCACAAACTTGGTCGAGACTGGAGACAGGTTCGGTGAGAAAAAGCGGGAAACGTGTTCGAGCATCAGCAAGTTTCCCGCTAACCGAACAGCGAATCGCGTCGCTTGAAGACATCTTCACGAGGATGCACAAGAAAAAGCACTTCGTCTACAGTCTGACACAAAAGTAGTTTTTTTTGTAATGAACAAACAAAGCTAGATCGATCCAACTGGATCGTGATAGCCGCTCTCAACTTGCCTGATCTTGTTGATCAATGTAACGATCGCAACCGTTCTCTTAAGGTTTCCAATTCATAAATCGGCTGCTGACAAGCATAATTTTCACAAATATAAACGGCTGCATGGTCAGGGGACGATAGTTCTTGATCAACTGCAGGGAATAAGCCCTTCATTTTGCTATCCACTTTTCCTCGGGGTTGAAGTACGATAATGGCGTTTGGGCAAAATGCTTTTTGTACTTCACGAATCATCGTTTGGGTTAAGCTATCATCGGGATCACCCGAGACCACAATCTCTTTTCTCTTTCCTAAAGCGAATTGCATAGCGACAAGCATAAATGAATGGGAAGCAGGCTGTTCCTGCACAGAGCCAGCAAAAGCTTTGATTTGTTGCTCGGCAATGGTCATAAACGTTTGATCCATCGTAAAAGATGCTAAACGTAGTAAATTTAAAGCAGCCACGGAATTTCCCGAGGGCATCGCTCCATCATGGATCTCTTTTGGACGGATCAACAACTGTTCTCCGTCTTTTCCATAAAAGAAAAATCCGCCATTTTGATCATCCCAGAACAAGTCAATCATTGCTTTTGTGAACTGAATGGCTTGCTCCATATACTTGCTTTGCCATGTCGCTTCATATAGCTCAATCAATCCCCAAACATAAAAGGCGTAATCATCTAAATATCCTAAATAAGCAGCTTCACCATCACGATAACGGGCCAACAGCCGACCGTCCTCCCGCACCAGCTTTTCTTCAATAAAACGAACTGCTTTCGCCGCCGCCTCGAGATAGATTGGATTTTGTATCACACGTCCTGCACGAGCCAAAGCCACAATCATTAAACCATTCCATGATGTCAAGATTTTATCATCTTTATGGGGAGGGACACGTTTTCTCCGCGCTTCAAATAATTTTTTTCGTAAGATGGATAGCTTCTCTTCCAATTCCTTTTCTGTACATCGATAGTGTTCAGCGATCACCGGTAATGAGATATGGATTTGATTGAGAATACTGGTTTGGTGTTCAAAATTTCCATCTTCTGTGACATCGTAACAGACGCAAAACAGCTCGCCATCTTCTTTCCCTAAAATTTGTTGTATCTCAGCAGGTGTCCAAACATAAAACTTTCCTTCCTTCCCCTCCGAGTCGGCATCTTCCGCTGAATAGAACCCCCCTTCATCTGCGGTCATATCCCGCAAGACATAAGTCAAGATTTCTTCCGCTACTTTCCGATACATCTCTTTCTTTGTCGCTTGATACGCTTCGGTGTAGGTAAAAGCAAGCAAAGCATTATCATATAGCATCTTCTCAAAGTGAGGGACAAGCCATTCGCGATCCACCGAGTAACGAGCAAATCCAAATCCGAGTTGGTCATAAATCCCTCCCTTTCTCATTGTCAAAAGCGTTTTTTCCACCATTTCTAAAGCTTCGGAATCATCCTTATCCTTCCAATAGCGGAGTAAAAATAATAGATCATGCGGTCGAGGGAATTTGGGAGCATCACCAAAGCCGCCGTACACATCATCAAATTGGCGGGCAAATTGCTCAAATGCAAAGTCAAACGTAGAAAGATCCAATTCGGCTCGATCAGAAGCTTCGAGATGACCACGAATCACTTCTACCACACGATCTCCCACTTTCTCCGCTTGCTGACGCTCTTTTTTCCATAAGTCCGCAATTTTGGGTAACAGACGGATCAGTCCCGTTCGGTCATACCGATCTTCTTTCGGGATGTACGTACCTGCATAAAAAGGTTTTTTCGCGGGAGTCATGATGATCGTGAGGGGCCATCCTCCATGACCAGTCATTGCCTGACAAACCGTCATATATAGTTGATCCACATCGGGGCGCTCCTCCCGATCAACTTTAATGGATACAAAATGCTCGTTTAATAAGCGTGCCACTTCTCTATCTTCAAAACTCTCTTTTTCCATCACATGACACCAGTGGCACGTGCTATAGCCAATCGATAGAAAGATCGGTTTATTCTCACGTTTCGCTTTTTGAAACGCTTCTTCACACCACGGGTACCAATTAACTGGGTTGTAGGCATGCTGAAGAAGATAAGGAGATTTTTCATGGATCAAACGATTTGTACGATTCATTCCTTGTTTCATTCTCATTTCCTCCTGTTTTCATACATGATAACTCCCCATGCCTAGATATCGATTTTCCTTCGACAAAGATATCGTTTCTCCATCCAAGCCTCTTTATTTTTCCAGATAAATCCTCAGAACCTGATCCCCTTTGTAGTAAAAAGATAGACGATACGGATCCGCATCATACAAAAGGTAGTTATCACCAAATGACGTCCCTGATTGTTCAGGTTGTCCTAAATCTTTTTTGACTTGCTGAATAGTCAATTGTTGCACTTGTGGATGACTTGATTGGATGGCTGAGATCCGTTGTGTATCTTTGGATATAAACCCACAATGGCAACGCTTTTCATAACTCAAAATGCTAGGATCCCCACTTTCAGGCGTGCCCAATTTTGCTAAAACATCTTGCACGGAGGTTCCAATCGAGATGTTTTCCACAAACATCAATTTGCCAATTTTCGCAGCCTGATAAATTTTTAATGGTAAACTTTGTTCATGGGTTGGGTCTTGTGATGGCTTGGTAGTTGTGGACACCGGTTGGTTCGTGTGCGGAGTTGCATTCGATTCTTCAGGTAGCGTCGATGTTTGACATGCTGTTGCAATCAAAATGATCATAAAAAGAAAAGGCGCAAGATGATACTTTTTCAACAAAACCCCTCTTTTCCACCAAATCTTTTTGTTGCTAATTTATTTTCGTTCCCTTAACAAGACTTTCTCGATCAAATAAGCGACTCCCTCTTCGTCGTTGTTGGGAACATGATGAACGGCAATCTCTTTAACGAGTGGATGTGCATTGACCAAGGTCGCAGGTAACCCCACCATTTCTAACATCGAAATATCGTTGCATTGATCACCGATTGCAGCAGTATGTGTAGCTGGGATTTGCAGGACTTCCATCACTTTTTTTAAGGCATTTCCTTTGGATACTCCTTTTGGAATCACCTCATAATAGTGCTCATGTGACTGGACAAAATCACAGGATTCCCGCAAGGGATGATGTTTCACAAAAGCATGCAATCGTTGTACATTACTCGCTGATCCGATCAACTGCATCTTCACAATCTCTTCCTCAATTTGATCACTAGATTCAACAGGAGTTGGATGGATGCCAAGCTGCATCAACTTTACCAACTTTTCCTCGCTGATCGAATAAGAATAAATCTGAGAGGAGCTAAATAGCAAAAACTCAACGCCTGCATTCATGTCCTGAATATCTTGGAATAACGTTTCGACATTTTTTCTCTCTAACGTATTCACGATTTGCACCTGATCCTCTTGTGGGAAATAGATCATCGCCCCATTATATAGGATCACAGGAAGTTGAAGGCCTAATTCCTCAATATAACCATGGCTTTCCATCAAACTCCTTCCTGTTGCAATCGTAAACTTACCACCTTTTCTTAGATATTGCTCAACCATCTGCTTGGTACGAAAAGTGAGTTGATTTTTGCTGGTTAATAATGTTCCATCAAGATCTGAAACAAGCAGCGAATAACGGAGTGTCATGGCTACATTTCTCCTTCGCTCACTTAGGATTTTTTATGTACATTTATTATCATATCATTAGGATCCTACGAATACCTTAAACCTTCGATCTTTACATAAAGATTTACAATCAATCCGATGAATCGTCTTTCTACAAGAGTCCCTTGATTTTGTCCACTCTGGATCATAACATCCATTTACACTTTGCTCAAATCTCTTCTTAGATAAAGGCAGGTATCAAAAAAACCGTCCTGTTGTTGGACGGTCGTTATTAAAAGGATAGATGAGGAAACGGAATTTTCTTTAAAGCATGCTCTTCTTGTTTCGCTTGGTTCAGCTGATGGATACGATCCTTTTTTTTGACAGGATGTAATACTTCAATACTACAACTCTTATCCATTACGGCATCAATACCAATTCTTTTATGTTTCATGGCATCAATGCTCTTACGATTGTCAAAATAGAGGATGACAATCTCATCCAACTCCACATTTTTAATGATCCCAAAAATCTCATGGATTTCTTCCGTTTCAGCATCCATTTCCAGCACATGCACACAAGAGCCGACGGTTAATATCTCTTTATCAAAACAGGGAACGGATCGAATCGCCTCTTGGTAATTTTCCATCAGTCTCTCCTCTTTATAAGAATTATTGTTTTTTATCGCATATTTTTCTACAACATTACCCATTATAACGCTCTTCCTTTGAATTTCAACAAAACTTTTTCAAAAGAATAGAGCGATCAAATGTTATAATATTCTCTGAATATACCGATTAGAGGAGAGTGTAGAATGGATTTTGTGAATGATGATGAACTCGAGATTCAAATTGGGAATGTAGAGATTGAAATTGAAAAAGATGAAGTGGAATTTGAAATCGGGAATTTGGAAATCGAAATCGGTCGTGATGGAATCGAGATCGAATGGGACGATGATTAAGCATTCGCGTTAAAATAGCGAAGGCGGTGGAGAGATCCACCGCCCTGCTGTTGGGAGTGACTTCGTGTCTTAGCGTCGGGCTTCTTGCTATCGCCTAGAGCCTCCGTTGTTGCCATGACGGATGACCTTAAAGAGGCAATAGATTGCCGCCGCTTCAGGTAGTACAAAAAAGAAAATTGCGATGATCTCCGCTGAGGTCACCACTCACTCCCTTCCGCACTCAGGGGCGAATGGCTCGGAACAATCCGATCGCCTAAAGCTCTTCATCTATACAGTACCATATTTAGTCTATTATTTCTATTCCAATATATCTAAATAGACTTGATAAAATGTATATATTGCCGCTATTAGCAAATAAATCCGACAATTTTATCAACGAACGTGATACACTCAGATAAAAATCACGTTCAATGGG
>JANWJM010000121.1 GCA_025449475.1 Thermoactinomycetaceae bacterium | reverse complement strand
CCATCCGCTGAACACATAATGTTTTGCGGTTTAATATCACGGTGAATGATTTGATTCTGATGCGCATGAGCCAGAGCATCACAGATTTGGGAGGCGATGTCGATGGCTTCGTCAGGGGGAATCTTTCCTTTTTGGTGAATGAGTTCTTTTAAAGTGATGCCATCGACATATTCCATGACCATATAGTAGGTTCGTTGATCGTTTCCAACATCATAGATGCTGACAATATTCTCGTGAGATAAACTTCCGGTTGCCTTTGCCTCCCAAGTAAAGCGTTGAATAAATTCCTTTTCATGGGTTAGTTCAGGATTCATGACTTTTACGGCAACGATGCGATTTAAAGCGAGGTCTTTCGCTTTGTAGACCGTTGCCATTCCGCCATTGCCAATGGTTTCAAGCAGTTGATAACGTTGAGCTAAAATGTTTTGATTCAATCGCATCACCCAAAGATCATGATAGAACCTCGAAGGATAGTTCGAATGAGGTCTTTGTTTTTGTGTTTGTTAGAAGATATCTCATTAATTTTCTTAAATATTTGTATATTTTGGGATGCTTTATTTTTCGTTGATGACAATTTTTTATTAAATTTTGCATAATGAAAATTTAAGATAGAATTTTAGGGTATATATATATTAGGAGAATTTTCTTATCATATAAAAACAAATGCATAGGAGGAAGTGTAGGATTTATGTCAACTGTTACAATCCCCCCTTTATATTGTCCATTTTCTTCTGAATTGCATCCTCAAGTCGAATTGGCGCAGAAGCATACCATTGAATGGGCGATGGGATTTGGGTTGCTGAACGATGAAGTTGCTTTAAAACGATTTCAACAACTAAAAAGCGCATATTTGGTTGGTAGAGCGTTTTCGAATACGGATCTCGAACGATTATCTTTAGCTGCTGATTGGACTTCGTGGCTTTATTTATTTGACGATCAATGTGATAACAACGAGATGGGAAAACAGCCGGAAGAGTTAAAAAAGGTTGTTGACTATTTTATCCGTATTCTATATGAAGATAAAAAGGTGACACTTGCAGAAGCTTCACCTCTTGCAGCAAGTCTCAGTGATTTGTGGGAGAGGTTGAAAGAGAAGGCTCCCAAGGGTTGGAAGGAACGCTACCGGCACGGAGTGAAGTTGTATTTAGAAGCGATGTACTGGGAAGCAGAGAATCGCGTTACCGGAAAGAAACCTACCCTTTCGGAATATATGCATATGCGTGCTGCTTCAGGGGCTGCACATACGGTGTTAGATTTGACGGAGATTACGAATCAACTCACTCTATCAAACGAAGTGCTAGAAAATCCCATTATTCGTAGACTTTATGATATCGCAAATGTAACGGCTAATTGGGCGAATGATGTGATCTCCTTTGAGAAGGAGCTAAGTTTCGGGGATGTTCATAATTTGGTGATTCTTTTTCAACATGAAAAGGAACTTTCTCTCCAGGAAGCAATTGAGGAAGCTGTAGCTGTGCATGATAATGATATCGCGGAGTTTATTCGTTTGGAAAAAGAGCTACCTTCTTTTGGAGAGGAAATGGATCAACAAGTTGAAAGTTATTTACAAACGCTGAAGTCATGGATGAGAGGACATATCAATTGGATTATGTTTGATACAAAAAGGTTTGAAGAGAAGAAGGGAGAACATTAATGAGTCGATCATGAGAAATCAATGTTGTGCTCCCGGGAGCATTGTTGTCGTACTTTTCATTGTTTTGGGCATATAGGCAATTTATTTTTTGATCAAGGATTAGAGGAGGATCGGCAAGGTTCTTTGATTTGAATTACATAGGCTGATGGAGTTTGCGGTTGTCGCACATTTCATTGAAATAGAAGCAGCCATTCTTTCTTTGAATGGCTGCTTCATCATATGTAATGAGATTGAATGAGGATGTGAAATAACTATTAATTATTATGGCGGAATCGTCGAATAAAGGTTGGGTTTTGTTCGTATTCTTCGGGTGTAATCGAGATGACATCGCCAATTACGACGGTAACTAGTTCCCATGCGATTTTGACGGTATTATCTGCAATGGCCACACCATCCGGTGCCTTGATTCCATCTTCAAAGGATTGGAAATCTTCAAAGTACATTTCACACAAGATTTTATATACAGGAGTTAAGTCTTCTTGCTTTAGGAAGACTTTTTTTAGATCCGTATACAATTGTGTGACTTCTATCTTAATTACACCCGGAATTTTGACGGCCATTGGAAGATATTGATTATAGAAATAGTCTTCTAAAGCTTTATTATCTTCAGCTTGATAAAATAAGACAACTAGTTTCAACATGAAAACGTTTCCTTTCGTTTACCCATCTAATAGTTTTATTTTAGAATGCTTTCAATTAATAATCAATGGGGGAGAATTTAAGATTTTATTTTTTATCATATTGTTTTATTTTTTTTAACTATTTTTCTTATTCCATCCTTTAGTTTTCTGTCGAATTCCATCTATTTTCTGCCAATACTTAGAAATAGCTGCTCTCCCTTCACGTGTAATACGAATGGTGGTATGAGGAATTTTTTGTCGAACAAAGTGTTTATCGATCGAAACATACCCTGCTTTTTCTAGTTTGGATAGGTGACTAGATAAGTTCCCTTTTGTAAGACCGGTTAATTCTTGCAAGAATAGGAATTCAGCGAGTGTACAAGCATCTAAAGCGGTCATGATGGCCAATCGTGCAGGCTCATGAATCATTTTATCTAGATGAGCAATCTCTTTAAAAGGAAACAAGATATCACTCCCTTTGAAAAGTACAGACAAGTTTGTATAGCAAACAAAAAGATAAATTTCAACAACAACCTTTGGAACTTTTTCTTGTGAGAAAAAGTTGAGTCTTGAGATTTGATTAGCTATAATGATGGATAGCATAACTTTACTACTGTTTATTGGTAAAGCGAATCCGTGATAATTGTTGTTTTACTTGTCCACGGATCGCTTGAAGATAAACTTGACGAAGTTTTGCTTGTTCTTTTTTCTCTTGAGGTGTTAAGCCTATCTCTTTCTTTTTTCTGGCTAGTTCATTGATTCGGTTCAACAATTGAGGATTAATCATCATTACAACTACTCCTTTCAATCCAACTTTACCTGAATTGAGGAGTAGTTTCAAGATTTTCAACGGATGGTTTTAAGAAATGAAATCGATCATTTATGCAAGAGTTAGTACTACCAACGATCAGCAAGAGACAAGTCTAGAGAGGCAACAGGAGATGTTACTTGCTTAGCTGATCAGTTAGATTCTGATATAGTTGAAGTGATTGTTGAAAGACATCGCGGATACGATTTAAATCGAGAAGGTCTTTATCACCTTTTTCACTTAATAAAGTCAAGACAAATTGAAGCAATTCTTGTCCAGGACGATACTCGCCTTGGACGAGGAGAAGTAAAATTAGCGATTATCCAATTTAAACGTCACTTCTGCCGAATTTTTTCCTAATCCAACGAGGCGAGCTCGAATTGGATGCAGGTGAATAAACGGTATTGCATATTATTTCAAAGATCAAAGAACTGCAAAGGAAAATGATGAACCAAAAGATGAGTTGGGAATGCAGTGTACCATGCGTGAAAAAGGATATGACCCTTCACGAAACCTGAAAAATAAAGGGATGGGTGGAAGGGAGAAAAAAGAGGTACCGAGTGAACAAATTGTTGCTCTCAAAGAAAAAGGACTGATATTTGAGGAAATTACTGCCACATTGAAAGGGAGAGCAACTGTTCATCGTCGCTATACAGAATGGAAAAAAAACGACTAGAAGGGACTGTAAATGACAAAACTACTCGAACGCTCAGAACTATCGATTGATTGGGAAATGTTTGAGTTACTTACCCAAGTTCCGGGTGCACCAGGTTTTGAATATGAGGTACGAAAGGTAATGAAGTCTTATCTTGCTCAGTATGCGGATGAAATCATTCAAGACCGCCTTGGTGGAATTTACGGAAAAAAAGAAGGGAATCGGAACGGTCCAAAGATTCTTGTGGCAGGGCACATGGATGAAGTCGCTTTTATGATTACCCGGATTACCGAAGATGGATTTTTGAAATTCCAGCCTTTAGGCGGTTGGTGGTCGCATGTGTTATTAGCTCAACGTGTGGATGTGATTACCAATAAAGGGAAACGGATTCCTGGAATTATTGGATCGATTCCTGTTCATCTTTTAGAGCAAGATCAGAAGGAAAAGCTGGTTAAGACCTCCCAGATGTTTATTGATGTTGGTGCCAAAAGTCGTGAAGAAGCGGAAGAATGGGGCATTCTTCCTGGAGATGTAGCTGTTCCCTTTAGTCCGTATACCGAATGTGAAGGCGGTAAACGAATTATGAGCAAGGCTTGGGATAATCGCCTCGGATGCGGGATTGCGATTGAGCTACTATCCGGTTTACAAGATGAATACCATCCCAATATTTTGTATGCTGGGGCGACTGTTCAAGAAGAGGTCGGTCTTCGTGGAGCCGCTCCAGCCGCTCATCTCATTCAACCTGATCTCTTTTTCGCTGTTGACGTTGGACCTGCTGGAGATACCCTAGGCTTGCAAGATGGTTTTGGAGAAATTGGCAAGGGAATGCTGATCCGAGTCTATGACCGCTCGATGATCACATTGCCCAGACTGCGAGATTTTTTACTTGACATCGCTGAACGGGAGAAAATCCCTTATCAGTTTTTTGTATCGCCTGGTGGTGGAACTGACGCGGGTCGCGTACATGTCACAGGTAAAGGGGTTCCATCTGTGGCCATTGGTGTTGTGGCTCGTTATATCCATACGCACGCTTCCATTATAGATAAAGATGATGTGGAAGCAACGAAAGCATTCGTGCTAGCGCTGGCGAAAGAGTTAGACTATACAACTTATCAATCGATCAAAAATCATTGATTTTTTCTAACGTTCGTTGTATAACGAACGTTTTCTTTTTATCTTGGAGGGCGGCGGACGTTTTCCATATTATATGGTAAGATAAACTTTCAGATGGAATTTATTTTCTCTGTAACAACCACATGGCACTAAGGTGTTTTACCCACTCCGAGGAGAAATGAAACATGCAATCAGGAGGTACATAGGTGTTTTTTCGTCCAATGAGTTTTGGAGAAATCATGGATGGCATCTTTCGAAGCTTGCGCAAAACGTTCTGGCCATTATGGTGGTTTCTCTTTTTGTTCAATGTTCCGTTTGAGTTATTTTTTGTGCTATGGGACGCCATATCTGACAAACCGCTCAATGCAGAGATCATCCTGTTTTTGACTTTTCTAGCCATCTATTTGCTTTTGTTAGTTCCAGTTTTTCAACAGGTGTGTACGAATGTGGTGATCTGCCAAATGAAAGGGGAAGAGGAAAAGGTTTCTTTAAAGTATCTCTTTTCGATATCTTTTGATCGATATGGAAAGTTATTTTTGGCAAACGGATTGATTGTTCTGATCTTGATAGTTTTGGGATTGATGATCATGTTCCCTATTGGACTCCCTTTTCTCTTGTTATCGACTGGGACTGTTTGGATGGATCAAGTGATGACCATCTTGACGATAAGTGGGTTGATGTGGATGATCCCAGCTTCCTATATATGGATTCGAATCTCGTTGGTTTTACCGGCAATAGCCGTGGAGACAGCATCAGTGAAGGAAGGGTTTGCTCGCAGCTGGGCTTTGACGAGGAAATCCTATTTTTCACTGATAAGTAAGTGGCTACTGCTATTGATTTTTCAAATTCCTGTTTATTTTCTCAGTGTTTATTTGAGTGAGATTTTTGTGGATGCGCAGTTTTTCTATGATCTGATTTTTTTACTCATCGATCCGATCTTGATCGGTATGGTACATGTTTTGTTGAGTTTGATCTATATG
>JANWJM010000120.1 GCA_025449475.1 Thermoactinomycetaceae bacterium | reverse complement strand
GTCTTGAGTCGCTTTCGTTCGCGCAAGGAGCAAAAGGAAGTCATTCAGGAGCTGAAGACGGGAGCTGCGGATATTGTGATTGGAACGCATCGCTTGCTGTCGAAAGATATTCAATTTAAAGATTTGGGATTATTGATCATTGATGAGGAACAGCGATTTGGCGTAAAGCATAAAGAAAAAATCAAGCAATTGCGACATAATATCGATGTCCTCACCTTGACTGCTACGCCGATTCCTCGCACGTTGCATATGGCGATGATGGGGGTTCGTGATCTCTCCGTCATTGAAACGCCACCAGAAAATCGATTTCCGGTTCAAACCTATGTTCTTGAATACTCCGGTGCTTTGGTTAGAGAAGCGATTGAGCGAGAATTGGCTCGTGGTGGGCAAGTTTATTTCCTCTACAATCAGGTATATAATATAGATCAGATGGCGGATCAGATTCGCTTATTGGTTCCCGAAGCGAGGATCACTGTCGCTCATGGTCAGATGCCTGAAGCCGAATTGGAGCGTGTCATGCTGGACTTTTTGGATGGTGAATACGATGTATTGGTCAGCACGACCATTATTGAAACCGGTGTAGACATTCCGAATGTCAACACATTAATCATTTATGATGCTGATAAAATGGGGCTATCTCAACTCTATCAGTTACGAGGTCGCGTCGGTCGCTCCAATCGTATTGCTTATGCTTATTTTACGTATCAAAGGGATAAGGTTTTATCTGAAACTGCTGAAAAACGTCTTCAGGCGATCAAAGAATTTACCGAATTGGGATCCGGATTTAAGATTGCGATGAGAGATCTATCGATTCGCGGAGCGGGAAATATTTTGGGTGCAGAACAGCACGGTCATATTGCTACAGTCGGCTTTGAGTTATATAGTCAAATGTTAAAAGAGGCAATCGCTGAATTACAAGGAAAGAAAAAAGAAGAAGAACCAAAAGACCCGCAAATAGATATAAATATTGACGCCTATCTTCCATCGGAGTATATCCAGGATGAAAAACAGAAGATCGAGTTGTATAAAAAAATTCGTGCAGTCGCCAGTTTACAAGAGGTAAAAGAATTAGAAGAAGAGATCGAAGATCGCTTTGGAAATCTTCCTCAACCGGTTCAATGTTTATTACAAATTGCTCGAATTCGCGTGTATGCGATGGAATATGGTGTTGAATCGATTGAACAAAAGGGTACCGATTTTCTCCTTCAATTCCAAGCGAAGGAGAATGATCGCATCGACGGTCAACAATTGTTTCGGATTGCTCAATTATTTCCTGGGAAAATTCGCCTCTCTTCTGGAAGAAAGGTTGGAGTTACCTTTAAAGCCAAGGGATTGCCGCCTCAAGCTGCGCTGGAAATGATCGAACAATTTCTGATACAATATGAAACGGTTCCAATACGGAAAGGAGCAATCCAAAATGCAACGGCGAAATAAGCAATTTCTTGCTGGCATCATTGCGGTTTTCCTTTTACTCTCAGCCTTTTTAACAGGCTGTAATACTGAGAAAGAGCAAGAAAAGGAAAGTAAAACAGAGCCATCGGAATCAATGGAGTTCCAACCGCTCGATACAAAGAATAAAAAAATTGTTGCTGAATTCCAAGGAGGAAAAATCTCTGAAGGAGATCTCAATCAGTATTTAAATATTTTAGCATTTTTGGATTTTCAAGTCTCCATGATGCTAAGCGATCCTTCCATGAAGGAACAGATTAATGAATTTAAACGCATTATTCTCAAAGGCTATGCGGCGGAGTTATTGATTGCCAAAGAAGTGAAGAGAGAAGATGAATTTCGAAAGCAAGCTCAAAAAGAGATGCAAACCTTGGAAAAATCCTTGAAGGATCCATCTATGCCATTACCCGATGAACAGAAACCCCCGAAAAATTTAGAAGAAGCCATCAAAGGAAAAGGTTTTACAAAAGCAGGGTTGGAAGAGTTTATTGTTCGTAGTTTACAAAGAAATGAATACTTTAAAAGCCAGTTAAAAGGGTTAGAGTATGATAAAGTAAAAGTAAATCATATTTTGGTCGCATATGACCTGGACCCAGAAGGGAAGAAAAAGCGCTCGGATGCGGAAGCGAAAAAACGTGCAGAAGAAGTAAAGAAGAAGCTGGAGAATAACGGAGATTTTAAAAAATTAGCGAAGGAATACTCTGATGATCCCGGTTCCAAAGATAACGGAGGAGAAATTGAAGGCTCCGCTGATCAGTTTGTCCCTGAATTTGCCAATGCGGTTCGGACATTGCCGCTGAATACGATCAGTGATCCCATCAAGACGGAGTATGGCTATCATGTCGTCAAAGTATTGGAACGATCCAAGGAAAGCATGGAAAAAGCCTCAGATGAGATCAAACAACAAAAAATTCAGCAATTAAATCAGGAATACATTGACAAAAAGTTGAAAGTGAAAATTTTGCTTCCTGAAGGAGATTCGGCAAATAAGAAGCAGAGTGAATAGGCTCTGCTTCTTATTTTTTTGAATAATAAATTGGAAATTGAACAAACTATGGTCAGCAAGGAATTATCGTGAAATTTTTCGTTGAAAGAGAGGCATCTCAAGATATGAAGGCAACCGGCATCGTTCGTCGTATTGATGATCTTGGGCGTGTGGTTATACCAAAAGAGATTCGCCGGACGCTACGCATTCGGGAAGGTGATCCATTAGAAATCTTTGTGGAACGAGATGGTGCAGTCGTTTTAAAGAAATACTCTCCAATTGGCGAACTTGGAGATTTTGCCCAAGAATTTGCAGAAGCATTATTCGAAAACTTATTGTTAATTACATTGATTTGTGATCGGGATCATGTTATTGCTGTCGCAGGAGCATCCAAAAAAGATTACTTAGAAAAACATATTAGTGAGTTAGTAGAATCATGCATGGAACAACGGAAAGCGTATATTGAACCTTCAGCAAGTCATGCCGAGATTATTAAAGGTTACCCTGAAGATTATCAATCGTTTACCATTGCTCCAATTAACGCTGGTGGTGATCCCATTGGTGCGGTCATCCTGATTAGCAAGAAGGAAGGAGTCACCATTGGAGAATTGGAGCAGAAAATAGCCGGGACAGCGGCATCCTTTTTAGGAAAACAGATGGAGCATTAGAACATCCCCCAGTCTTTAGATAGACTGGGGATTTGTATTTATGCATGTGATTTTGTACAAAAAATGGGTTGAAAAAAGCGGAGTTTTCATGCAAGGTTTAAAGAGGAGAAACCAGAAGTGAGAGGATCGAGATGGAACAAACAAATGAATCTTTTATTAAGGGGGCAGCGATCCTTGGGATTGCCGCTTTAATTAGTAAAATTTTGGGAGCGATTTATCGCGTTCCTTACCAAAATATTACCGGCGATGAAGGCAACAATGTCTTCCAACAGGTTTATCCGCTATACAGCGTTTTAGTGATTTTAGCGACTGCTGGCATTCCAATTGCCATCTCAAGAATTATTTCGCAAAAGTTGGCGGTGGGTGATCATGCAGGAGCTTATCATGTCTATCGTGTTTCTACCTATTTTCTGTTGGTCGTTGGTTGTAGTTTATTTTTTTTCCTTTTTTTTGGAGCTGAAACGGTCGCAAGGTGGATGGGAAACGAAAAAATGTTAACTTTGCCGATCCAATCAGTTTCATTTGCATTGCTTCTTGCTCCTGTGATGTCTTCCTTTCGTGGGCTCTTTCAAGGGTATCAGAATATGACTCCGAGTGCAGTCTCGCAGATCATGGAACAGCTGATTCGTGTAGCAACAATCTTATTTTTATCTTGGTACTTTATGGAGGCGGGATGGGGTGTCGTTTATGCGGGAGCCGGAGCGACCTTTGGTGCCTTTACGGGTGCAGTGGTTGGCTTTATCGTCCTCATCTATTATCAGCAAAAACATCGGGAGAAATGGGAAATAACAGAAAAGAAAAAAAACCAACAAAATACATATCAAATCGTCAAACAGCTGTGTATAATCTCGTTGCCGATTTGTTTGGGCTCATTAACCCTCCCCTTGTATGCATTAATCGATTCTTTCACGGTAGCCAATGTTCTGGTCTCTGCTCATTTTTCTATCAATGAAGCGATTTTATTAAAGGGAATCTACGATCGAGGTCAGCCTTTGTTGCAATTCGCTTCCTTTTTCTCGACAGCGCTTTCGTTGTCAGTGGTGCCTGCGATTGCTCAAGCCCAAATGAAGGGGAATTCTGAACAGTTCACGCAGCTTACGGATCTTGCGCTTCGATTCACTTTTTTTCTAGGAGTACCTGCTTCATTGGGACTTGCTATAATTGCAGAGCCTACAAATATCATGTTATTTAAGGATCATGCTGGTTCAGATGCTTTAGCGATTTTATCGTTGGGAACCATCTTCTTAACATTGAGTGTAACCGCAGCAGGGATACTGCAAGGGATCGGACATGTCTACCTTCCAGCTATCTATTTATTGATTGGGATTGTGATCAAAATTTTGGGAAACCTCTTTTTGGTCTCATTCTTTGATATTCGCGGGGCTTCATTGGCTTCGGTGTTGGCTTATTTGGTACATGCTGGTTTAAGTCTCTATACACTTCAGCGATACGGCTTGATTCGATTACGAAACGGACTCCCATTTTTCCGGAATTATCTTCCCGTGATTGGGGGAATGGTTTTGATCACGTATGGGGGGATGATTGCCTTAAAGTCCCTATGCTCTTTTTTGGGTTCCGAGAGAATCGAAATGACCATCGTTGCTTTCGGAACGGTTGTTACGGGTGTGCTCACCTATTGTACATTGTTGTTCCGATCCGGACTAATCACGAGAAAAGACGTAAAAATGGTTCCGAAGTTAGAAAAAAAGTTATTACCTTTCTTAGAAAAATGGAAAATACTTCGTAATTAAGGAGTTGCTATAAATGATACGAGTTGTGGGATTGGGTTATGCGGATGAAGCGTTATTGCCCGTTGAGATTCTCCAAATCCTCAAAAGTGGGCAACCACTCTGGTTACGAACCGAAAAACATCCTGTTGTTTCATGGATGCGAGAAAAGGGAATACAATTTCAAACCTTTGATGATCATTATGAAGAACAAACCGACTTTGCATCCGTCTATGACCAAATTGTTGCTTCTTTGTTTCAGTTGGCTAAAAAGGAGTCGACTTTGATCTATGCGGTTCCCGGTCATCCCATGGTTGCTGAGCGCACAGTGAAGTTATTATTGGAACAAAGTGAGCAAGAAGGAGTCAAGGTGGAAATTGTAGGGGGAACCAGCTTTTTAGATGGCTTATTTTCCCGATTACGGTTTGACCCCATTGAAGGTTTTTCACTATTAGATGGAACCAACTTAAACAGGCAACAGCTTAATCCACATGTTCATCAAATCATTGGTCAAGTCTATAGTCGGTTGGTTGCATCGGATGTCAAGTTAACCTTAATGGAAGTCTATCCAGTCGATACCCCAATTACCATTGCGACATCCATAGGGATTCCTCATCTTGAAAAGATCACCACTTTGCCACTTCATCAGCTGGATCATGAGGAGATTTTTACCGATTTTACTTCTTTATACATACCTCCTCACCGTGATCCCCTTGATTTACCAAGACGATTTGAAACCCTTGTGTACCTATTTGAACGTTTACGGAGCCCTGAAGGATGTCCTTGGGACCGAAAACAGACGCATAAGAGTTTGCGACCATACTTAATTGAAGAGACATATGAATTTGTAGATGCGGTCACCGATGATGATGTAGAAGCGATGGAAGACGAACTAGGGGATGTCTTGTTACAGGTAATGTTGCATGCACAAATTGCAAAGGAATCCGAGTCATTCGATATCTATGATGTCATTGAAAATTTGGCAAATAAGATGATTCGCAGGCATCCGCATGTCTTTGGTGATCAACAAGTGGATACTGCCCAGAAGGTGGTCCAGAACTGGGAAGCGATCAAGTCAAGGGAAAAAAGCCAGCAAAAACGAACCTCACTTTTGGAAGGGATTCCGCAAGGGTTACCTGCACTCACATTGGCTTACAAGTTACAAAAAAAGTCCGCAACCGTCGGGTTTGATTGGGAGCGTAAAGAGGACCTAGGCGCCAAAATGATGGAGGAACTTCTGGAACTCTTTCAAGCTGAAACAAAAACTGAAGTGACTGAGGAAATGGGTGATTTACTCTTTGTCGTTGCCAACCTTGCCCGCGTGTTTGAAGTGGAACCCGAGTCGGCCTTACGAGATGCTTGCCGGAAGTTTAGAAGACGCTTTGAATATATAGAAAAGAAAGCGAAAGAAATAGGAAAAAATGTGCAATCGGTCACTGTCGATCAAATGAATCAATGGTGGAATGAGGCGAAGAAAACATCGGGATAAAGAGCAGGAATTGGAATCCTCATCCAGAATATTTAAATAAGGGAAGCGTGATTCAATATGCGAGTCGATAAATTCTTAAAAACATCTCGTCTCATCAAACGTCGTACGCTCGCGAAGGAAATCTGCAATCAGGGAAGAGTGAAATTAAATCACCGTCCTTGTAAGGCAAGTTCGACTGTTGCTGTGGGTGATCTCTTGTCCATTCAATTTGGTCACAAAGAGGTAACTGTTCGTGTGAAACACTTGCTCAATTCCGCTTCAAAAGAACAGGCCAGTCAGTGTTATCAAGTTGTGAAAGAAGAAGACATAGTTTAAAGGTTTTGTCCATAAGATGTACCAAGTAGGGAGGTATATCATATGGTCGAAGATACATTCTCATCGCAGAAGCATGAAATCATCGTCACGGACAGAGATACGATCGACATCACCGGAGTAACTCGAGTGGAAAGCTTTGATCGAGAAGAATTTTTGCTTCATACCGAATATGGCTATCTAGGTGTTCGCGGACAGGATTTGCGGATCAAACATTTAGACTTAGAACTCGGACGGATCTCGATCGAAGGACAAATCACTGATATCAGTTATTTAGAGGGAGCCGATTCGCGTATTGAAAAAAATAGTGGTCTGTTTGGAAGGTTATTCCGGTGACACTCTATACCCAATGGCTGACGATGCTGGTAATGTTTTCATCAGGTGTTCTGTTGGGAATCCTTTTCGATCTCTTCCGCGAGCTTCGTGACCGACTTCAACTTCGTCGGGAGGTACAACCTTTTATCGATCTTTTTTATTGGTTCTTATCAGCTGTCCTCGTCTTTTGTCTTTTGTGGTGGAGTAACTGGGGGGAAGTTCGTTTTTATATCTTTGTTGCAATATGTTTCGGATTTGTTGTCTATTTCAGATATGCAAGTGAACAAATCAGTCATATGCTTCGGTATATCATCCGTTTTTTAGAAGCCATCATTACGGGGCTGTTCTCTCTTCTTGTTGTCATCTTTTGGAATCCGTTAAAAAAAATCGTATCCATATTAGGTGCGCTTTTTTGGGGACTCGTCCATGTTCCACGATCGTTCGTGAGTAAATGGTTTGGATGGATGTTTAAGAAAAATAGAGAAAAGAAGTGATTGGCGTGTACCAGACAAATAAGATACTTTCACTCCCGCCCAAGAAAAGGAATAGCATCAAGAAAAGACGGAGGAAAAGTCAAGAGCTTCACCCGATTGTACGGAAACGTCGGTTGGTTTACTTGTGTTGGATGACAATGTTTCTATTTTGGTTTGTAATCGAACTATTCATTCAACAGAGTCGAATCTGGAATCAGGAGGAGAAACTTGCCAAGCAGCAGCAAGCGCTGATTGTGGCACAAGCCGAAAATAAACAACTAAAGAAGGAAGTAAATCTACTTAATTCGCCGGAATACCTTCTCGAGCTTGCCCATAAACTAGGGTATAGCAAACCCGAGGAGGAAAACTATCAAATTCGCAGATAATTGATGACATTTTACCTCTTGACTAATTCGTTCATTCTGTATATAATCATCCTTGTTCGTGTTGATTTTCTTTGATCACCATTGACGCGGGGTGGGGCAGTTGGTAGCCCGTCGGGCTCATAACCCGAAGGTCGCAGGTTCAAATCCTGTCCCCGCAACCAATTATGGCGGTGTAGCTCAGCAGGCTAGAGCGTACGGTTCATACCCGTGAGGTCGGGGGTTCGAGGCCCTCCACCGCTACCATAACGAGATGGATAAGTACTGATTACCTGGATCAAAAGATTTGTTAGAAGGCGAGGTAGGCTCATGCTCAGATGAGCTCATTCGCCTTTTTTTCATACCTAGAGACAGGAATCCTTTATGGGTTGTGATAGACATGAACGTCTCAATCAAAAAAATAAAATTTACGACAATTAATAAAACCTATACGGAGTTAGTGCGTGACTGGCGTGGTCGCAATTGTTTTTCTACTCAATATCCCAATCCAGATGGAAAACGTATTTTTTTGACTTATTATTTTGTAAAAAGGGGATTTACGATTTCAAAAGTTTTCCGGCGAACGGGAGAGTTTCTTTACTATTACTGTGACGTGATGGAAATGCGCCAAACAGGGAGATTAAAATATGTGATGGTTGACCTCTTGTTTGATTTAATCATCTATCCCAATGGTCGCTATCATTTGATCGATGTGGACGAGTTTGCCGATTCACTGGAAAAAGGATTGTTAAAAAAAAGACAGCAAGTTTATGCATTGCGGACGTTAGATCGAATGATTCGATTACAAACAGAACGGAGATTAATCCCGCGATTTATCAAGCGTGCTACCATGTTTCCGCTTGCTGAGCCCTCTCCGCGAAAAAGATGAGGATAAGGTTTTGTCGAAGAAAGCCGGTGATAGGAAGTTTTCAAAAGTTTTGTCAAAAATGATTCGAAAACGCTTTCTTGCGACAAAGGCAGACGAAAAATCAGCGTCTCCATCACCGATTGTTTGTTTGTATTTTCCCTGCAAAGGTTGATCTGTTCGAGAAAGAAATTGTCGAGAGAAAAATTTTTTTCATCAGTGATTCTGACAAACTTTCCCAGCTCCACCTCTTATAATAAGAGACACTAATCGTTTGTGAGGTGGACGTGAATGCAGGGCTACTTTGGGAAAATACGAGAATGGACTTGGGATTTCGGGTGGGGTCGATTTCGGCAGAAACGATGGTATCATCAGTTGACAAACATGTGGAATATTCCGATTTTAATCATGGGTTTTTTATTGGGACGGGCAATGATCTTAGAGAGTATCTCTCCATTTGCCATTGCATATTTGATTGTTATCTTCCATCTTGCCCGAAGACAATGGCCGGTGGTCATGGTCTCACTTGTTTTGGGAGCTGTCAGTTTGGAGACCGCGCATGCCATGCAAACGATGGGCTTTTTATTCTTGCTTCTCATGATGCAAAAAATCTTCCAATTATTCGGGAAGGATCAAATCAACTTTGCTCCGCTTGTTGTATTGCTCAGCAGTACCGTGGGCCACCTGATCAAGCTTGGATACATGGGTATGACAACCCATCAAGGTATTTTGTCATCGGTTGAAATTCTTCTCAGTTTTCTACTCACATTTATTTTTATGTATTCATTGCCGCTCTTTACCGTGAAAAAGAAAAGGATCTTCATCAAAAGCGAAGAGATCATTTGTTTGGTTATTTTATTAGGATCTGTGATTACAGGGATGAGTGCATGGGAGATTGGTTCATTATCGGTTGTTCATATGGTCTCTCGCTATGTGGTGCTTCTCTTAGCCTTTATTGGCGGTTCGATGTTGGGCTCCTCAATGGGCGTGGTTACGGGAATGATTTTGAGTTTATCGAATCCCAAAGAGATGTTACAGCTCAGTATACTCGCTTTTGGCGGTCTATTGGCGGGGTTATTGAAAGACGGAAAACAATGGATCGGGGCGATGGGCTTTTTACTGGGAACCATGATCCTTACTCTGTATGAAAGCCAAACCGCGGCAATGATCACTTCATTTTATGAAACAGCGATCGCGATCATTCTTTTTCTGTGCACTCCCCAATCTTTTTTGAAGCAGGTCTCCCGGTTTATTCCTGGAACGGCAGAACATCAATCGGTCCATCAGGAGTATATTCGAAAGCTTCGGAATGTCACAGCAACCAAGGTAGAGAGTTTTATGGAGCTTTTTCATGAATTGGCCAATAGTTTTCGTGATGATTCGGGCAAACAAAAAAGAGAAGATCAGGATCACCTTCATCAATCGATTGAACAGATAATGGGAAAGGCTTGTATGGGCTGCAGACGGTATCACATGTGTTGGGAACAGAATATGATGCAAACCTATCGAGGGATCACTGATTTAATGGCGTTAGTGGAGATGAAAGGATCGAGACAAGTCCTTGAAGCTCCAGAATTTTGGAAACGGTATTGTATTCGTTCGGAGAGAGTGTTACACCAAATCAAAACACAGTATCATTGGCAAGAACAGCAAGCGTTTTGGAAAAATAAAGTCAAGGACTCCAAAAGATTGGTTTATAGTCAATTAATGGGTATGACATCGGTCATGGAACGACTCGCTTCCGATATTCGTCATGAAACACGTGTAATCTCGGCGCAAGAAGAAAGCATTCATCAAGCATTGGAAGAACTAGGACTCTCCATTGGTCGAGTGGATGTGATCAACTTAGAAGAAGGAAAAGTAGAGATCGAAGTGGAAATGACACATCCCGACGCTTTGGATGAATGCAAAAAATTGGTCGCCCCTTTGTTAGCAGAAATTCTTGGCGAACCGATTACCGTCTTTCGAAAAATGGTGCAAGATCGAACACAAAGTTCCATTGTTACCATGGGTTCGGCACAAAAATATGAATGTAAAACAGGAGTGGCATCGGCTGCAAAAGGTGGAGGATTTATATCAGGGGACAGTTATTGTTATATGAACTTAGGTACTGGAAAATATGCCGTAGCGATCAGTGATGGAATGGGCAATGGTCAGAGAGCCCAAGCCGAAAGTAGTGCCGCTTTGAAATTGATTCGTCGTTTATTGCAAGCGGGAATGAATGAAGAGACTGCGGTGGAGACAGTAAATTCGATTTTAAGCCTGCGGTCAGCAGATGAAATGTTTGCAACCATTGATCTGGCCATGGTTGATTTAAATTCAGCAGTGGGTCGGTTTATGAAGATTGGTTCTACACCTGGATTTGTAAAAAGAGGGAAAGAAATTTTAATGATTTCGGCAGCTAATCCCCCGATTGGAATTCTGGATGAAATCGATATCGAGCCAATTGAAATGCCTTTATGTCCTGGAGATATTGTGATTATGTTTACAGATGGCATCTATGATGCACCTCGACATGCTGTAAACAAAGATGCGTTAATGAAACGGCTCATTTCAGAAATTCAAACCAAAGATCCACAAGATTTTGCAGACTGTCTGTTAGAGAAGGTAGTACGATATCACCATGGAGAAATCAAAGATGACATGACGGTTGTGGTTTTCAAAGTTGAACGCTATACTCCCGAATGGGCAACCATTCGCGTGCCGGGTCTTAGACGCCTCGAAAGATCTACCGTGGTGGTCTAAGGGAGGAGTATTACTTGTTCCGATGGAAATGGAGCCAAAAAAGGCAATTGTTTGATCGACAGTTGCCTTTTTCTTTTGTGCAATATGTGGGATGACATTTTTCTTTTCTTTCCTCATCTTCTCCTGTATAATATGATTCATGACTTGGTTTTCAAAATTGTTCGTTCATGGACTAATCATGAAGAAAAGCATGATACAAGCGGTTACATACTGCTCAAACGATGGGAAAAGCCCGTGACCGTTGAGTGGAGTTTGCTGGGAATCCCTCACCTTTCCTAGGATGCTGGTGAAGGAGTGTTTCAAGGAGTCGTTTTCACATGGATGAAGGTTTTTTAGAGCAACTAAAAAAAGCGATCCATCAATACAATCTAATCCATGACGATGAAAAGGTCCTCATCGGTGTCTCGGGAGGGCCTGATTCAGTGGCGTAGTTGCACTGCCTCCTCCTCCTATCTGGTCGTTATAGGAAGAATTGGAGGCTTTTTGTTATTCATGTCAACCACTTGTTGCGTGGAAATGAGAGCCAAGAAGATGCCCGGTTTGTAGCAGAACTCTGTACAAAATATGAAATTCCTTATCGGATACGTGAAGTAAATGTCCAAGAGAGAATCAACCAAGAAGGAGGAAACAAGCAGGCAGTTGCTCGCTCACTTCGGTATCAAGCGTTTTATGAAACGGCCAAAGACTGGGGGATCAAAAAAATTGCGCTCGCTCATCATGCAGATGATCAAGTAGAGACAGTGATTATGCGTTTATTAAGGGGTACAAGCATCTCGGGACTCAGTGGAATGGCGCAAACACGAACATGGAAAGGTTTACAGATCATTCGACCCATGCTCCAGATTTTTCGAAAAGATATTGAGTCCTACCTTCAAGGAATCTCATCTTTTGTTCCACGATATGATTCAAGCAATGACTCTTTGGACTATACCCGGAATCGGGTCCGACATCGACTCATACCAGAATTAACATCCTACAATCCACAGGTGAAAAATGCTCTCTTGAAACTAGCTGAAATCACCAAAGAGGAAGAGAAGGTTTGGACAAATCTAACAGAGCAAGCGATGAAATCGATCATAATACAAGAAAGCCAATCAGATTATTGGATAGATGTTAAAAAATTTCTTGATTTGCCTGTTGCTTTACAAAGAAGAACAGTTAAACTAATATTAGACTGTCTTGTTCGAAATGGGCAAAGTGAGATTGCTCTTGAAACTATAGAAAGGGTGCGAGGAATTTTTCAACATCATCATCCTTCAAGTGAATATCATGTAGCGGGTGGAATCCATGTCAAAAAAGAATATAATCAGGTACAGATTACATATTCGGCAGCCAATAGAGCTCTCACGGATGCGGAACCTCCAATTGTCAAATTGAAAATTCCAGGAACAACCAAACTTCCTGATTATGGGGGAGAAATAGAAGTTATTTTAATGGATAAATCGATCATACGAATGGATCAAGACAATCATATCGCTGTCTTTGATGCCAAAAAGATTGATCAACCTCTCTTTGTTCGTCCGCGCAAACACGGAGATCGTATGACTTGTTTTGGATTAAAGGGTACGAAAAAGATCAAAGAGTTATTTATAGAAGCGAAATTACCTCGCAGAAAGCGGGATCGATATCCGATCGTTGTGATGGATGATCAGATTATTTGGATTCCTGGTATTCGCCGCTCAGATTTCGCTCCAGTGACGGATCAGACCCAACACGTGTTGTGTTTCCGATGGCGGCAGAATCAATCGAAGTGATAAGTTTAGGGGGTGGAACCTGTTACCAGAATACATATAAAGTGGTATAAACTGCTAATTTCTTGTTGATAGTAAGTAAAAGATGCGAAGACCACTTTTGTGTTGAGTAACAGAGGGGATATGCACCAAGATATTGAAGAGATTTTAGTCTCAGAGGATGAACTTAAGCAAAAGATCAAACAATTGGGCGAACAACTTTCGAAGGACTACGAAGGACTCAATCCTTTGTTTATAGGCATATTAAAAGGTGCGGTTCCGTTTATGTCGGATCTTGTTCGTCAGATTCATATTCCAATTGAGATTGATTTTATGTCTGTTTCAAGTTATGGCAAGGCTGCATCTTCTTCAGGTGTTGTTCGGATTTTAAAGGATTTGGATACCTCCATTACGGGACGTCATGTTTTAATCGTAGAAGATATCGTGGATACAGGATTGACGCTCAGTTATTTAGTGAAATTATTGGAAGGGAGAAGTCCAGCTTCTGTCAAAACCATCGTCTTGCTCGATAAAAAATCATGCCGAACCGTTGATTTTGAACCGGATTATCAAGGTTTTGTCGTTCCCAATAAATTTGCTGTAGGATATGGGATGGATTATGCAGAAAGGTATAGGAACTTGCCTTATGTAGGGGTATTAAAGAAAGAAGTCTATCATGTCTCATAGTGTTTTGGTCATTGTATGAAAAACGAAAAAGTGGACTGAGAGGAGGCCAGGGATGAAAAACTTCTTGCTCAGGAACGGAGTTCTCTATATTATTCTCATCCTTGTGACCCTTGGGGTTGTAAATATGGTGGCGAATTCGGGTGCGGAAACGGAGCAACTAACTTATCCTACATATAGAGAAAAGCTCTTGAAAGGCGAAATTTCTCAAGTAACGGTTAGAGCGGAGGGAAGCACCTACCATATCGAAGGGAAATACAAAGGGAATAAAGAGAAAACGTTTGTAACACAAGGACCGATGTACGAAGGAAGTACAGTTGTACAAGACTTGGAAAAAGCGAAGATCAAGGATGTAACTTTTGAGAAACAGAAAAGCGATTCTGTTTGGTTAACATTTTTCACCTCCATCATACCTTTTGTCATTATTCTTCTCCTGTTCTTCTTTTTACTGAATCAGGCACAAGGCGGCGGCAGTCGAGTTATGAATTTTGGCAAAAGTAAAGCAAAGCTGTACAACGAGGATAAAAAGCGAGTGACGTTTGACGATGTTGCGGGTGCCGATGAAGAGAAAGCGGAATTAGTCGAAATTGTCGATTTCCTAAAAGATAATAGCCGATTCAACGCAATTGGAGCGCGGATTCCAAAAGGTGTCCTATTAGTCGGTCCTCCTGGAACGGGGAAGACCTTGTTGGCGCGAGCAGTCGCTGGCGAAGCAAAAGTGCCCTTTTTTTCGATCAGTGGGTCTGATTTTGTAGAAATGTTTGTGGGTGTGGGAGCTTCGCGTGTACGTGATCTGTTTGAACAAGCAAAGAAAAATGCTCCTTGTATTATTTTTATTGATGAAATTGATG
>JANWJM010000119.1 GCA_025449475.1 Thermoactinomycetaceae bacterium | reverse complement strand
TCGGATATTTAGGAGAAAAAGAATTAGTCGATCTCCAAAAGAGCGATGTAGTTGGCGATATTGGTTCAAAATATATCCGAAAAGATGGTCAGGAAGCCGATCATACGATCAATCAGCGGGCAATTGGCATTGAACTAAACGATTTAAAAAAGATCGAGCGAGTGATAGGTGTCGCAGCAGGAATGCATAAAGTGAATAGCATCTCAGCTGTTTTGAAGGGCGGATATGTGGATATCTTGATTACCGATGACCAGACAGCTCGTGCAATGGCAGAGCAATTGCCCAAGGACAGCTAAAGACCATGGGATTCAGATAGAAAGATACTGAATCCCAATTCTATTTTTTAATAATAAAATTTAATTTTTAGCACTTATTATGTTAATATAATAATATTGAATATTTCTCCACATTGACAAACTTAAGTCAATCTTAGTATAATATTTTTTACAAATGAAACCTAATAGAACAAATGTAAAGGTGGTGTGGCGATGGGGCAATGGGGATATGTTATTGTTTTCTTTGTTTGTGCTTGGATTTTGCAGATTGTCTTTACAATGATCCAAAACAAACATTTTAGCCAGACAATCCGAGAGATGAGTATGCAATATTCCCCTGGTTATCTCGGTGTAGGTGTTGTAAAACAGAGGTTTGGTATTGGCTCTGTTGTGATTCTGGTATCCGATTTATCTGGAAAAATCGTAGGGGCGAAAGAAATGACAGGAGTGACTGTTTTTTCCCGCTTCAGATCGGTGAACAGTTTAATCGGTGAACATGTCCAGAATCTCTATGAGACAACAGAAGAGAGTCAGCGTGCCCGTGCCATTAAAATGGCAGCCGAAAAGATTATTAGGGAAAAAGAGAAAAAGAGTGAACAGAAGAAGGATGCTTCATCTAACACCATAATCGAACAAACTTGAACAGTTTCAAAGGAGGTAGAAATCGATGGATTTTTTAGTAACACTTGCTGAAGGTTTTATCGGGATGTTTCAAGAAGGCGGAAAGACATTTATGGGGCTAGCTAAGGGAATTTTACCTACGCTTATTTGTCTGATTGTCCTTGTAAACGCTTTAATTAAGTTTATTGGGGAAGAACGAATTCATCGAATTGCGCAAAAAACAACCCACTATGCGCTCTTACGTTATACCATTTTTCCGATTCTAGCAGTCTTTTTCCTAACAAACCCAATGGCATATACATTTGGAAAGTTTTTACCCGAGAAACAAAAACCCGCTTTCTATGATTCTGCCGTATCCTTTGTACATCCTATCACTGGACTCTTTCCACATGCTAATGCAGCGGAGTTATTTGTCTATTTAGGAATTGCGAATGGGATCACTGAACTTGGTTTGCCCTTAGGTCCACTCGCTGTTCGCTATCTGATCGTTGGTATTATTGTCATTCTTATTCGGGGTCTCGTGACGGAATGGATTACCAATATTATGTGGAAAAGAAGAGAACTGGAAGCAGCTGCTAAGTAAGGAAAGATATTTTGAACGAAAGGTGGATGAAACATGGCTGAATATCGTGCAGTAAAGGTTCACAAAGGAGCTGGCGGTTGGGGAGGTCCATTAATCATTAAACCCACTGCAAAAAAGAAATATATTGCCTCGGTCACAGGTGGCGGAATTCATCCCGTTGCCAAGAAAATAGCTGAATTAACCGGAGGAGAGGCCGTCGACGGGTTTACAAATAAGAAAGAAGCAGACGAAATGGCTTGCGTGGTAATCGATTGTGGAGGAACCGCTCGTTGTGGCGTTTATCCCAAAATGGGCGTTCTTACCGTTGACGTGACGCCGGTTTCCCCTTCAGGACCTTTGGCACAATTTATTACTGAACAGAATTTTGTATCCGGAGTTCAAGAACAAAACATTGAATTAACCGATGAAGCAGGATCTCAAGAACAAGAAGATCAGAGTGAACAGACGAAAACTGCTAAAGAAATCAAAGAAGAGGCGAAGAAAAAAGCAGCCGAAACATACCCCCAACAGAAATCCAATTTCTTGGTTAAAATCGGGCGAATTATGGGGGATGTTGTAGGGATTTTCTATCAAGCAGGTCGTGAAACGATTGATATGGTTATCCGTAATATATTGCCATTTATGGCTTTTGTGAGTACGTTGATCGGGATTATTACGTATACAAAAATCGGTGATTTTATTGCGCAAGGTGTCACCCCGCTCGCTGGAAATATTATCGGGCTCTTAATCTTATCCATTATCTGTGGAATTCCGATCCTATCGCCATTATTGGGACCAGGTGCCGTGATTGCGCAGGTTGTCGGTGTATTAGTCGGTGTTGAAATTGGTCGAGGAAATATTCCTCCTTCACTTGCATTACCTGCATTATTTGCGATTAACCCTCAAGTGGGTTGTGATTTTGTACCAGTTGGACTGACGTTGGGTGAAGCGAAACCTGAAACGATCGAAATAGGGGTTCCGGCTGTCCTGATCTCTCGTCAATTCACGGGACCAATCGCT
This sequence comes from Thermoactinomycetaceae bacterium, assembly GCA_025449475.1. Classification (GTDB taxonomy): domain Bacteria; phylum Bacillota; class Bacilli; order Thermoactinomycetales; family Thermoactinomycetaceae; genus JANWJM01. Next base: position 5,166 of record JANWJM010000119.1, on the reverse strand, counting down.
GTTCTCATTGCATATCTATTTAGCTTTGGTTTGTATTGATCGTTGAGGGGTGAATAAGATCATGACCGTCATTTTGGAAACACATGTGACAGCAATCGGAGAAATGGTTGAACAATTACTTCAGGAACAAACGTTAATCTTATTTGATGAATCTGCTCCGGAAGAATTACATGATATCTCGGTTTTACATTCAGGGCAAACCTTCACAGGAGACATTCAACCAGGTGATACACTACGAATTGGGGAAGAGACATTTGAGATCTATTTTGTGGGAGATCAAGTCAACCAATCAATTAGAGAATTGGGTCATGTCACTTTCAAATTTAAGGGGAGTACAGAAGATATGCCTGGGAGTATCTGTACCGAGGCTAAAGAGGTACCGCCCCTTGAAAAGGGTACCCGGATTCAGATCATAAGATCATAAACATAAATTTTATACCATGAAAGTTGGAGAAGAGCGATGTCGATGAACCGTCAACTAGCTGAACTACAAAAACAAGGAACATATATTCGTGTAGGGCTGATTGGCGCGGGGCAAATGGGTCGTGGCATGATTTCACAAATTGCGGCTATGAAAGGAATGCGTGTGATTGCCACCGCTGATCTCCGCAAGGAAAGTGCCTACAATGCTTATATACGAGCTGGATATCGGGAACAAGACATTAAACAGACGAATCAACTTGAAGAAGCTGAAAAAGCAGTCGCTGCAAATCAGGTTGTTGTGACTGAAGATATGCATCTAGTACTAGCAATGAAAGAAGTTGATGTCATCGTTGACGCAACAGGCATTCCAAATCTGGGAGCAGAAATCGCTTGGAAGGCGTTATTGGCTCGCAAGCATGTGGTAATGCTAAATGTAGAAACCGATGTAACCGTAGGTCCTTTGTTATATCAAATGGCCCAATCGGCGAATGTTGTTTACACTGGAGCCGCAGGTGATGAGCCTGCGGCCATTATGGAACTCTTCAATTTTGCTGAAACGATTGGCTTCCAGCCGTTGGTAGCAGGAAAAGGAAAAAATAACCCGCTCAATGTAGAGGCGAATCCTGATTCCGCAAGGGAGCAGGCGGAAAGATTAAACATGAATCCCAAGATCCTTGCTTCCTTCCAAGATGGAACCAAAACCATGATTGAAATGACTGCGGTAGCAAATGCAACAGGTTTCCTTCCAGATGTGGATGGGATGCATGGAGCCGAAGCAAGTGTCGATCAGCTGATCGATGTATTGCGTTTAAAAGAGGAAGGAGGAATTTTGGGGAAATACCAAGTTGTCGAATATGTAAATGGGGTTGCCCCGGGGGTATTTATTATCGTCACCTCCGATCAGCCCGAAGTCCATCAAGAAATGCAATATCTAAAAATGGGTGAAGGACCGAACTATCTATTGTATCGACCTTATCATCTAACAAGCTTAGAAACTCCGATTTCGATTGCCAAAGCATATTTTTTTCAAGAAGAGACCATTGTACCTTATCATGGATTAGTCGCCGAAACAGTTGCAATCGCCAAGAAAGACCTACAACCAGGCGATCACCTGGATGGTTTAGGCGGATTTACTGTATATGGAAAAATTATGAGTGCAAAAGAAGCAAAACAGCAGAATGCTTTACCCATCGGGTTGACAGATCCTTCTCTCGTGGTCACAAAACCCATTCGAAAAGGGGAAGTGATTACGTATGATCAGATCGAGAACACAAAAAGTTTAGTGATTTGGGAGCTACGTCGTTTGATGGAAAGAGGAATTCTCAGTTAATATCAAGGAATGAAGGGATTATCCATTGCAGAAAAAAATCAAAGGAAAAAGGGACGGAGACTGATGATTGAAAAAGAACTAACCATTTTAAATCACTCAGGACTTCATACGAGACCAGCTAGTCAATTTGTCAAAACAGCCAATCAATTTAAGTCTGATATTACCGTTCGCAAGGGGAATTCCGTTGCCAATGCTAAGAGTATTATTACGGTTATTGCACTAGGGGCATCCAAGGGTAGTAAGATTCGCTTGATTGCAGAAGGACCGGATGAAAAAGAGGCAATTGAAGCATTGAGTGCTCTCATTGAAAATAAATTTGGCGAGGAATGACAGGTGTATTCGTGTGCGGAAAGATGTATAATATTATTATATATCATAATAAGTGAGGAAGGTTTTGTAGATGAAAGAAACGAATATGACAACCGAACTCTTTTGTCTTCGTTGTCAAAGTGACACACCTCATCGCCTCACGTATTTAAATAGTACTATTTCAAAAATTCAGTGTTTGCAATGTTCAAGAACGCATCGTGTTCGTGTCGATGTGAAGCATGAACTATATCACGAGTTGCTTGAACGCATCAAGACAAAACCTATCCGCATCACGAAAGAATATAAAAACAATATGTCTTTGTTTTTAAAGATTTTTCCTCGAAGAGTTGTTAATAAACCATTTCGTTTGTATAAGGAAGCCAAAGAGATGAAAACGCTCATCAAAAAATATTCCAAACGTCATTAATATAGAAAAAAGAAGCGAAAAGAAGCAATTCGCTTCTTTTTTTCTGTTAGGAATGTGAATACTGCTTTTTCAACTGGGCAATCTCTCTCTGTCCTTCCTGGATTCTCTCGACAAATGCTCGTGTCCCATTTCGATGATCAAATGCTTCAGCTAATTCATAAAGTTCTTTTTCAATGGAAGAGATGGTGACCCATTTTGGCATCTGTATATCAAATTGCTTTCGATATGGATAAAATAACATAATTGCGCGATAAAAATAGTATCTTTTTAATGGGTTCGAGCAAGCGATCGCCACTGGTAAATATTTTTCAATCAGACTGATCGCTTGTTTCCGATGGACAATGGCAAGATACTCTATATGTTTAGCTGCTGCGAATAAATAGGGAGTTAAATAAGGGGCGTTTTCGTTGATCCAAATGGCTCCTTTACGATATAACTTTGCTGCCTCTTTTTTTCGGTTATGATGCAAAAGGGGAAGTAAGAAATAAGAATGGGTAGTACGAGAGGTATAACCACAATAATATTTGCCCTCCAATATGGGTTTTGCCACTTGATATGCTTCTTCATCGCGCTTGAGTTTGATCAGCGTACAGGCTTGTTGATGCAATTCACAGGTTTGGCAATCTGAAAGCCTGTCTTCAGGTTCAGCGAGCCATTTATGATAATACGTCTCCATCGATTCCATATTACCGAGATGGTCGGCGTATTTCATTTTTATTTTGTAGTAATAACGCTGGTTGAAGCCATATGAAAGCAAACGTCGACGTAAATCACGCATTGCTTCCTCGATCGTTTGCCGATCAAAATGAGGGAAAGCCATCATTTCATTTACAATCGCTTTATAGTGCCACAAAAGATACGCAGCTTTATATTGTTCTGGATGTTGATCAAATTCATTCAAGCACCAATTGAAGGCGGAAATCGCTTTTTCTCCATTGCCGGTATCGAGCGCCGGACCGATATATTCCATACGAACGGAGTAACGTTCTTTTCGATCTAGATATTGATCCGCGATATGAATGGCTTCTTCAAAAAGAGCAAGTTTAGAATCCCCAATAGTTCGAGAGGCTTGATGAACCAATTGATCGAATTTTTTCTTCATTCCTATCACCTAAAATTTTTCTGAGTGCTTTCGTATCCATCTCTTCACCTAAAGTAATATTCGCATTTCATTGTATGCTAAAAATCAATTTTATTCTAGAAATCCTTTTCACTTATCTCCATGTTCTCCCTCCTAAGTGTTTTCAGTTTCCTTCCAGATATTTGGTAATGAATTCTCTTCCGTTTCAAGTTAGGATAGTCAATGTCGAAAAACAAAGCCGAATCCTTGAAAAAGGAGCGGAGGACCCACTTTTTGGGGTGAACTCATGTTGAGCGGGCCCCTTCCCCGAACCCGTCAGCTAACTCCGTAGGTGAAGAAGGGAGGAGAGCTACTACAAAGATCATGTTATCGATTGGTTCATGATCACACGTAGTAGTAAAACAATGAATGTATTTCGACTTCAGTTGTTCACTTTTATGATGGTAGGAATATGGGGGATCTTTTGCTTAATGGCGAAACCAGCCAAAGCGGAAAATGTGTGGGAACCTGTAAAGGTGCAGCAGGGGGATACGTTAGAAAAGATCGCCAAGAGATACGGAAGTACAAGTGAATTGTGGAAAAAAGCGAATTTCTTAGAAGATTATTATTTGACCATTAGTCAGACGTTAAACATTGTGTTTCCCTATCGTGTCGTTGAAGGAGATCAACTCGATTATCTTGCCAAAAAATATAATACAACCAAGTTTGCAATTAAGAACCTCAATCATTTGGAAAGTGATCACTTGAAAGCAGGAATGGTTATATCCATTCCGGTCAATTCCAATCGTTTGCTTAAAGAGATCGAATCACAGCGATCGACGCAAACAACTGCCAAGAAAAAAAGTCCGAAATCAGCGGATTTCACCCATAAACAACGAAAAAAAGAATCGACAAAATTACATCGCTCCAAGAAAAAACAATCGGCATCAACCAATCCATCAACGGGGAAGAAAACATTCACGATGCGAGCAACCGCCTATAATGTAGAAGGAAATGAACAATGGGGAAGATTAACAGCATCTGGAACAACGGTAAGACATGGTGTCGTAGCTGTGGATCCCAACGTGATTCCTTTAGGAACAAAACTGTATGTATCCGGTTATCAATCGTCACTGCTTCCAAAAGGTGGATTTGTTGCGATTGCAGAAGATACAGGTGGAGCGATTAAAGGAAATCGGATCGATATCTTTATCGATGCACCTACAAAGTCATTAAGAAACTTTGGCATTCAACAAGTAACGGTGACGGTTCTGGAATAGAAGCTAGTCAGTTAGACTGGCTTCTATTCCTTTATGGATGAAAAAGTATTGTGACGGTTTTATTTTTTTATTTTTTCGGTATCATGTTATGATAAACTAAATTTAGTTTGAGGTTGAATCATCTAGTGTTTACAAGGAAGGTTCCCATGAAAAAAGGATTATTATGGTTGTTAGGGTTGTTGATGTTGGGTGTAATTGTCTTTTTGCCCGTCAACTCCATGTACAATCCTTTGGCATTGTCCGATCGTACCGAGCATCAGAAAGAGCTGGATACAAAGACATCCCAAGAATCAAGCGCTTATTCCTATCAATTTGATTGTTTGCAAAAAAATGGTCT
>JANWJM010000118.1 GCA_025449475.1 Thermoactinomycetaceae bacterium | reverse complement strand
TTTCCTGATCAAAGGCAACCAAAATATCCAAATCATCCGAAATCGCGCCAACAGGTTCGATGCTCATGCGAATCTTTGTATTGGAATGTCCTCCCTTAATCCGCGAGGAAAAATGCCGATAACCATATAAATAATAACCTTGTCGATTTAGTGCTGTCGAAAGGATCTCCCCAGCACTATCAATCCCTTCTCCTTGTTGTCCGCCAACTTTCCACGAAAGCTGCTTGATCAATGAACTCATCTCCTTTAAATACAAAGACCAGCTGACACCATCGTCAATATAGTTTCAACAAGCTTATTGACTGCATCACCTTAGTCAACATAGCTGTTATCCATACTTAATTCTATTCCCCTAGCTAAAAAATAGCAACAGGTTTTCCTCGCTTATCCGACAATTTTATTGAACCTATGTTGTGTGTAAAGGACGCCTTTTTATATTAATGGTTTCCCTTTAAATGTTCGGAATAAAATCGGTAGCCATTCTCAAATCCCCATTTTCTTACAACTTCCTCCGGATATCTTCTCAACAGCTTATCTTTAAAATGATTCAACTCTCCCATATTTGCAAGACCAGGAATTTTTCTGACCACTCCATCAAAATCGGAGCCAAAAAATAGGGAATCTTCTCCGCCCAAACTCGCAATATGATCAAGATGACGCAAGATGCCCGTAATCGTCGGATTTTGCTCCGACACAAAATAAGGTACAAAATTAATTCCGATTAATCCTTTTCTCTGAATCAAAGCCTGAATCTGCTCATCCGTTAGATTTCGTCGATGTGAACAAACCGCTCGACAGTTGGAATGCGATGCGACAATAGGAAGATCAACACTCTCTATAATGTCCCAAAATGCTGCTTCTGATAAATGCGAAACATCCACTATCATACCCAAATGTTTCATTTCTTTCAAGAATCTTCGACCAAATTGGGTCAATCCTCCTCCTCGCTCTTCCATAATTCCATCAGCCACTTCATTGGCGAAATTCCAAGTCAAGCCTACCTGTCGTACACCAAGACGATAAAAAATACGTAGCAAAGAGATATTTCCCTCGATCGCCTCTGCTCCCTCTAATGCCAGCAAGGCGACACACTGATCGGATGTAGATGGATCCGTCTCCTCCATTGATCGGAACGGGATCATCCGTTTCCCCTCTTTGATAATCTCATTATAAAAAAGATTAATTTGTTCCATAGCTGCCATCAATCGTTGTCCCTTTCTCACAGAAGGCGGAACAAAAATGGCAAAAGTCTGTAACTTCATCTCAGATTGAACAATAAATGGATACGTTACATCCAAGTTCCCATGTTCGTCATAAAAGTCCTTTGTCGGATCCTCCCACATTCGCCATAATACATCGCAATGACCATCCATCCATTTCATCCTTATGCACCCCTTTTTTTGAAATATAAAAAAGAAACCTGTTTATATAAAATATAAACAGGTTTCCGTTAAAAAGTATTCAAATTTTCCTAGTTTACCGAGGCTCAACGATTAGCTTAATAGCAGTACGCTCTTCACCATCGATGACGATATCGGTAAAGGCTGGAATGCAGATAAGATCGATCCCACTGGGAGCAACGAATCCTCGTGCGATCGCAACCGCTTTAACAGCTTGATTAAGTGCTCCTGCACCAATCGCTTGCATTTCGGCTTGACCGCGTTCACGCAAAACGCCAGCGAGTGCACCTGCAACAGAGTTCGGATTAGATTTTGCTGAAACTTTTAATACTTCCATGAAAGTACCTCCTCGATGGTTGGAGTGAGTCCACTTTTATAATATTCGACCATCTCATAAAAATTCCTTCTTATCTAGAAAGAAGGAAAAGAAAAATTATAAAATAACTTTTAAATTCTAGTCGATAAAAGGGGTATCGTCGTCAATGTGAACGCGATTGATTTTTTTTGTTTTTTTTGATTCAGGATCAACTTCTAAATATACCGCATTAAATTGCGTTCGTCCATCCGCCACTTCAAAACGGACTGGCAATTGTGTCAGATATCTCCGAATCACAGCCTCTTTTTCCATTCCAATCACACCATCATAAGGTCCCACCATCCCCACATCGGTCAGATAACCGGTGCCTTTTTTTAAGATTCGTTCATCCGCCGTTTGAACATGTGTATGTGTGCCAATTACTGCAGAAACACGACCATCCAAATACCAAGCCAACGATTGTTTTTCTGATGTTGTCTCAGCATGAAAATCCACTACTACCATCGCTGAAGATGGAATTTCTTTCAATGCTTCATCGACAGCTTGAAAAGGACAACGTAAAAGAGAAGACATAAAGGTTCGTCCCATTAAACTAATGACCGCTACAAGCCCGTTTTCCGTGGATAAGAGCGAATACCCTTCTCCCGGTGTGCCAATTGGATAGTTGAGAGGTCGAATCAAGCGTGGTTCTCCATCAATAAAGTCGAAAATTTCCGGTTTGGCCCATGTGTGATTCCCCAATGTAATTACATCAACCCCGTGTTCAAACCATTCTTTTGTAATTGCTTGGGTGATTCCCCTTCCATTATCAGCCGCATTTTCCCCATTGACAATAATCAAATCCGGTGAAAAAGCATTTTTTAACTTTGGAAGATATTCCAAGAGAGTACGACAACCCAGCTTTCCTACAACATCCCCAACCATTAACATCTTCATTGAACTGCCTCCATCTGTTTAAAAAAAATAAAGCGGCATCCAGCCACTTTATTTTGCATATTCAACTGCTCGCGTTTCACGAATAACGGTTACTTTAATATGACCGGGATAATCCAATTGATTCTCGATTTGTTTCGTAATCTCTCTCGCTAAACCTACCGCTCCCGCATCATCGACCTCTTCTGGCCGAACAATGATCCGACATTCACGACCAGCTTGAATAGCATACGATTTCTCGACTCCTTCAAAGGATTCACAAATCTCTTCTAGCTTCTCTAATCGCTTAATATACGCTTCCAATGTCTCACGACGCGCCCCAGGTCGTGCTGCAGAGAGAGCATCAGCAGCGCGAACCAAAACAGCAATCACACTCGTAGCTTCAACATCGCCATGATGCGAAGCAATGCTATTGATTACGACTGGATGTTCATTATATTTTTTCGCTAACTCCACGCCAATTTCTACATGCGATCCCTCGATTTCATGATCGATTGCTTTTCCAATATCGTGGATCAATCCCGCTCGTTTAGCCAAGTGAATATCTTCTCTCAACTCTGCCGCGAGCAATCCTGCTAGATGAGCCACTTCCATGGAATGCTTTAAGACATTTTGACCATAACTGGTACGAAACTTCAACCGACCCACAATTTTGATCAAATCAGGATGCAGTCCGTGCACTCCTGTTTCAAAGGTAGCTTGTTCACCATACTCCCGTATTCGCTCATCCACATCTCGCTTCGACTTTTCAACCATCTCTTCAATCCGCGCAGGATGAATCCGTCCATCCGCTACAAGTTTTTCAAGTGCGACACGCGCCACTTCTCTTCGAATCGGATCAAACCCTGACAGAATTACCGCTTCTGGTGTATCGTCAATAATCAAATCGATTCCCGTCAGCGTCTCTAACGTACGAATATTTCGTCCTTCTCGACCAATGATGCGTCCTTTCATTTCATCATTGGGTAAATTAACCACTGAAACAGTCGTTTCAGCGACATGATCCGCTGCCAAACGCTGAATGGCCAGAGATAAAATTTTTCGCGCCCGTTTGTCTCCTTCTTCAATCGCTTCTTGTTCCATATCTTTGATGATTTGTGCGGTTTCATGTTTCATCTCATTTTTTAATTTGGAGATTATCAACTCTTTTGCTTCTTCGGTAGACAACCCGGAAATACGCTCCATTTCCTTTGTCTGTTCTTGGTATAGCTGCTCGATAGCTTGCTGTTGTTGTTTTAATTTCTGTTTTTGTTTTGTTAGCTCTTCATCACGTTGTTCGATGACCTGTTGCTTTCGTTCAAGCGTTTCTTCTTTTTGGTTCAGCCGTCTCTCAATCCTTGATAACTCGCTCCGCTGTTCGCGTATCTCTTTCTCCGCTTCACTGCGAAGCTGGTGAACTTCATCTCGTGCTTCAATGATCTTTTCCTTTTTCAGTGCTTCCGATTCTTTCTCAGCTTTTTCAAGAATCGTTTTCGCCTCTCTCTCAGCGCTTCCAATTCGTGCCTCTGCCATCAATTTTCGTATCCAATATCCAACAGAAACACCGATCACCAGCGAGACACTTAGCAGAGCGATGTGAGCCATACTCAGAACCAAGAGCTCACCTCCCTTTGCTTTATGAAAAAACAAGACCGAGCGTTGGTTCGGTCTTTGCGCTTACCCTTCATGTTTGGCTATACCAGATAGCTGTCAACCAGCCACAACGTTTTCACACATTCATTCACGCAAATAGGAATCAGAGGTATCTCTATTTTTTCCCAAAAAAGATACATGATAATTTTATTATTTACTCATTCCCATTGTCAAGGAGACGCGGTTTTCGAACAATTGACTTCCCTTTATATAAACGAACATCAAATGCCAAATCCGCAGATTCTGTCAAATCAGTATTGTGTGTGACCATGATAATTTGACGCTGAAACGTATCACTGAGCGATTTAATTAATTCGACAAATGGACCCACATAATCCTCACTCACATGTTTTCCTGGCTCGTCTAAAATGATCGGCCCTTGAACACGCGGGGTCATCGATTCAATCAAGGCAACCCTTAACGCAAGGGACAATAAGTCGATAACCCCACCGCCTCGTGCATCCTGAGGTTTGTTGCGTATCACTTTCCCATCCCATTCTGTCACAACATAAAACTCCGCTGAAGGATTTCCGCCATGTTCTTGTAAGTCAATTTCAAAGCGGAAGGATGGACCAAATACATACTGAAGAGCCCTTGTGACAGTGGTCTCTAGTTGTTCTTTCGCTTGTTGGCGTGCATGATCTGCTGTCTGTTGAAGCAAAATCCGTACTTTTTCTAACAATTCTCGTTTTTGCTCCAAAGCATGCCATTTTTCTTCAACCCTTTTTTTCTCATCCAGCAAAACATCTCTTTGTGCCTTTTTTCTCATCAATTCCTCTTGTGCATGAGAAAGCGCTTCTTTTAGTTTAGACCAGCTCATCTCACTCTTTCAACTCCGAAGGAAGAAGTTCCCAGATCCGATCGATCTCTTCCGTGATCTGCTTCTCTAACCGTTGGATCTCCTCTTCCAATTGATGCGGCTCTACATTTAATTCTTCTAATTCCTGTAAAATCTGCTTCTCTTCCCTTTCCAACGTTTCTAACCGTGCTTCCGCCTTATACCGCATATTTTTAGCCTTTTCTAATTTTTCTTTCACCGCTTTCATCTGCTCTTCCAACTGCTGCATACTTTCCACCTCCACAAAGCTCCTGTTCTAAATGTTCGAGAAGTGAAGCACTGACCGGAGAACCACAAGTGGGACACCGTCCTGACAGCTTTAACAACTCCATGTATTCATGCGAGATTTCCTCGATATCTTGAACGCGTTGTTGCAAATAATCGTGACCAATCGATAAACTTTTTTGATTTTGTCGGTACCTTTCCAACACTTCTGTCAACCGGTGGTATCGAGCAAAGTGTTGTTCAAGTTCTGGAAGCTTCTCCGCTGACCAGATCATCACGGACTCCATCGCTAAAACCCGATGACTGTACTTTTCTTTGACCTCCCTTATTTGGAGCAAAGAAGTGTAATTTTGTTGAAGCTGCTGAAACCGTTGGATCAGATTCTGTAATTGTTCATACTCTTTGCTCAACTGAGGAACCTCTTTCAGCAAATGGAGCGTTTTTCGTGTCGCCCTTGTTACCGTTTGATTGTGATCCCAGCGGCGGAAAATCTGTTTCAAACGATTTCTTTTCTCGCTTTGCTCACTCATATAAAGATATATAGATTCTGCCTCTGAAAGATCTTCAGTCTGTTGTAAAACATCCTGAGTTTGGCGCATTTCTCCTTGAACCCTCTTCCACTTCAGAGAAAGTTGGTTCAAGCGACGCAAGAAATAAATCTGTTGTTCATTTTTCCAATGTCTGTGTTCAAGCTCAAGTAAGCGCTGAAAGAGTGCTAACAGCTCTTTCTGCTTCTCTTGCTCATTGCGGATCGTTTCTAACTGTCTCGATAAACGCGTTAACCTCTCTAACCTTTGCTTTGCTTCTTTTGTTCGTTGATAAATTGCGGCAGACCTATGCATCCTTTACTCTAACTGTGGAACATCTTGATAAGGTTGTAACCTCTCCTCGATCGACTCCTTTTGCTGTTCCACCTGCCGCATCTCACTCAACAACTGATTTCGCTCACGTGTCGCTTCTTTTAACGCAAGATCCATCCAGTGAGCCCCACTAATTCGACCGATCAGTTTCGCTTTTGAACCTCCGGATTCCGATAGTAGAAAAGGACCTTCGAGCTGTGAGCCAAATTGTAACAAAGTCTCTTTTTGGTCCCACTTCAAGGGAATCATTTGATGAGCTTGGATAATCATTGGATGTGGACCTTGTCCAAAACTCTCATACACCTCTTCCTCACCATCTGCTGCCCGCCGAATATAGCGATTGATGGATTTTCCACGAACTCGAATAATCTCTGTTCCATCATCAAAAATCAAACGCACCTGACATTTCGCTGCACCTGTCCGAATAAAATCCTTTCCCCGCGGCTGGTTAAACAATACCCACCTCAACGCTCGAAGAATTGAACTCTTTCCACTATCTGAAGGTCCCACAAATACATTTAATCCGGGGACAAAATCGATCTCCGTGTATTCATGGGATTGGAAATTCTCGATGATCAGCTTGCGAAAATGATTCATTCCCATTCATCCCCTTCTGCCTCTTGCACAGCAGCAATTCGACGCAGCGTCTCCTGTTTCACCGCTGGCTCGATATCGGTGGAACGCGAAATTTCTTCGATCATTTCCGGAAAATCCAGCAATTGGAATTCGCTCACCGCTTGAATCTCTTGGACAAACGAAGCCAGTTGCTTTTGACGATATGCCGTTTGTTCCAGATAGGTTCGATCCAAGACCGCTTCTCCATCTTCTGCTGAAGAAAGAGGAATTTGCTGGATGTGGATCGATTCACCCAGCTCAATCAGAACGATTTGGGGAATGCGCATCATCTCTGTCGGATGATTATTGACCCTTGCGATCGCTCCTGGATTCACAATATAATTCCCGCCTTGCTTCTGAATGGGAAAACCAGCATGATAATGACCTGTCAATAAGATATCAGCGGCGGACGGCAAACTTAATTGCTCAATGAGTGTATGAGCAACTCCCTCTGGCAAAGGGCGATCCACTAACATGCCATGGACCATATGTATGCAATAATCAGCACCAATCTCATTGGTGACCCCATAATCGATCGAACTCTCGCGCCGATCCAATTCAAGATGGAATGCTTGTCCACTTAGTTGAACCACAAGCCCCTCTTTTTCAAACGGAACGCGCTCTCCTGCATGAAGCAATTGGATAATTCCTAATGTGTCCAACAATCCCAACATCGTTCGATCAAGCGTGGATGGATTATGTCCATATATATCATGATTTCCCGCAACTGCATAAATTGGAACCTCAAATTGTTGAAAAATCTGAACAAAATCTCGAACAACAGCGGGAGATAGATTTGGACGATCGAATACATCCCCGCCATGTAATACCAGATCGACTTTCTCACGCTGAATTATCTCTTTGACTTCCCACAACTTTCGTTTGATCGTTTGCGGGAAATCATCCGTTCGGCTTCGCGGAGATGTCCCACGAATATGAGTATCTGTCAAATATAATAGACGCATATTTTATAACTCCCCATCCATCTTTCGGGTTCTAAGTTGATATAATATAGAATATACCATATTTGAAGAGTAACCTCTGCGCATCAAGTATTGTCCGATTCTTCTTTCGATCTTCGACCAAGGCTGATCCTGAATACGAAGATAGCGCCGTTCGGCAATCTCCATTGCCTGCTGGCGCTCTTCATCTTCGTCAATATCTATCAGAATTTTTTCGATATTTTCCAGCGAAATCCCTTTCTCTCTCAATTCTTGTCTCAAGCGGATCTTTCCCAATCCTTTTCTTTTTCTTCTCTCCGCTACCCAAGCCTTGGCAAACGCTTCATCATCCAGATAGCCCCATTCAATACATTCGGCAATCACTCTTTCACATATCTCCGGATCCCATTCATTTCGAGTTAGATAGACCCTTACCTCATGTACCGAGCGAGCCCGAACTTTTAAGTATTGAAAAGCCGCCCGACGTACTTTCATGTACTCATCTTCTCGAGCCCACTCCATCAGTTGATCCGGCTGAACGATCATCCCTTTATGTAAGCCAAATTTGACCAATACATCTTCATGAATCGAGAGGACATCGTCTCCATCTACATAGATGCGATATTGTTTCGCTGAACTTTTTTCCTTTTGAATCCCTGTAATCGTATGCATCTATCATCCCCACCCGACTTATGACTCACTCGCTTTGACTCTTGACCTCTTTTTTTTAGCGGGTTGATCCTCTTTTGTCGCTGCTGTCTCCTCGACATGGATCAGGGGAAGCTCATAATGTGCCCGAATGCGGTTCTCAATCGTGGCATAGATCCCTCGATTTTCTTTGAGGAATTGTTTGGCATTTTCACGCCCTTGTCCCAAACGTTCCCCTTCGAACGAGTACCATGCGCCACTCTTCTTCACAATATCCAGTTCCGCTGCAATATCTAGGACACTTCCCTCTTTTGAAATCCCTTC